>RGRP01000100.1 GCA_010021145.1 Candidatus Fonsibacter lacus | reverse complement strand
GCTGGTCAGCCGTGACAACGCGGTACTGTAGGGGATCGTCCTCAAGAATCCTTATTGGCGTACCACCCGCCGGTAAGACCGTGACGGGCGGCGCTGACCTTGGGCCGGTAGCCCTTGGCGCACATGTCGGGATTGTCCTTCAAGTATTCCGGCATCCACTCATGCACGGCATTTCCGTGCTGCTGCTGGAGTCGGAAAAACAGACGCGGGTCAATACGCGCCGCCATCTGTCCCAAGCCCTCAATCTTGGTGGAGCCTTGGGCACGCATGACCTTGGCTTGTTCCACCTGTCGCAAGCCTGCCTTGACCTTCTCGTCGGGCAGACCCTCCTCGACCTCACGCCAAAATTCGCGGACAAGCGACGGCGGCAGGGAGGCGATGACTTGAGGCTCGTCAGAAACCATAAAAGAGGAAGGGGGCAGAGCCTTTGCAGGATGCCCCCAGTATCATTATCCGAGCTTGGTCGGATCGGTCAGATCAACGATGTTCAGGTAGATGTCCAACTCACCAGCGGTGAGGGCGGACGGGGAACCACCCGTGGCATTCGTGAAGATCGCAACGAGGTTCGCAGACGCCGTAGCGGTGCGGATGGTGGCGGTCGTCGGAACGCCGGCCAGCACGCCAGCCGTCAGCACCGACTGAGCGGTGACGAGGTTGTTCGTGGTGGTCGTGGTGCCAACCTGGATGGTGAAGGCAGTCGTGCCGGCAAAGGCAGTCGTGACGTTCACCAGCGCATTGTTGAGAACATACTTCGACGGCAGCGCACCCAGCGTCAGCGTGACGGTATCGGACGAACCGGAACCGAAAGCGACATCGGAGTACTTGACGTTGAACTTGTTCGAGAAGCCGCGAGCCTGCTCCTGAAGCGAAAGCTCAGAAGTGCGGGCGCGGGCGATGGTGACAGCAGTATCAGCCATGGTAGTGATCTCCTATGGTTGAGGGTTAGCTCGTCGCGGCGAACTTGCCGAGGCCGAGAGGATTCTTAACCATGAGGGTCAACGCCGCGAGGATGAACCCGCGACGACCACCACCGAGGTCAGGAAGTTCGTTGCTTTCGATACCGAGCATATAGCCGATGCCGACCAGCTCGGGGTCGATGACGTAGCCACGGGCCTTCTGCTGGTCCGTGGTGGACGACGGATCGCCGCCATCAAGGATGCCGTTGAACAGGTCCGGCACGATGGTCACGGTGTGGAAATCGCCGACGTAAACGGTCACGTCGAGGTCGATCTGGTGCTCCGAGGCATCCTGCGTGACCATGTAGGTCTTCGTGGTGCCGGAAGAACCTTCCGTGCGCTGGAACTTGCTGATCGCACGCTTGAGCGAGGGACCGGCAAACAGCGTGTAGGAGCGACGGCCACCGACCTGCTGGAAGATCGACTGGAACACGTCGTTGAAGGCCGACTCACCCAGGGTGCTGGTGCTGGTCGAGTTGATGTTGCCGGTGGGCGTGCGGAAGGCAGCGGGCACGTCCGAACCGGGCGTGTTGCTGATCCACTTGCCGAGGGCACGCAGCTTGTAGGGGGCCGGCGGAGCCTCCTGCTGGCGATCATTGTCGGAGCCGATGCAGGCTTCGATGTCGCGCTTCAGTTCGCGCATCGCCTTCATCTTGGCATTCGCAACCTCGCTGGACACGCCAGCAACGTCGGAAGCCTCCTGGAGGCGGGAAACCATCCACTGCTCGCGGAACTGCTGAACGTAGTTACCGATACGAGCGCGGTTGACGGCCTGATTGGAGAAGGCGAGGACATCCTGACCTTCCAGCACGCCACCGAAGGCGACCGGGGAAAGGCTATCGACCTGCCACTCCTGATAGGCATTGGTCATTCTCTTCGTCTTGGAGAACGTCGAGATCTTGGGAGTATCCTCGGGAGCGAGGATGGTCAGGAAGTCCGTGAGGTCTTCACGGTCGCCCGCCACATTGTAAGTAGTTGATAGAGCCATGACAGATGTTTAACGAGTTGATTTGGCCGCTTCTCGGGCCAGGAGGAATTGGACTGCTTCGTTGGTCGTGACTCCACCCTTCTTGGACAGATGCGCTCGGAGGGCATCGACTTGCGCTTGGTTCTTGGTTCCAGAGGGAGTCCGAGACTCGGAACTACCCGTGGTAGCAACGGTTTGAGCGGCTGGTGGCTTACTGGATGGGACAACCCCAGTCTTGTTAGACTTGGACTTGCCTTTCTCCTTGGCCTCCAACGCTTTCAAGCCCTCAATCTGCACTCCGATGATCCAATCTGCGTTAGGCAGATTTTTCAGCCACGGCATTTGCAGGTAAGCCTGCTGGGCCGCGACGTACTCGGTGGTGCTCTTGTCCTTCAAGAAGGGAAACTTCTCGTAGGCAAGCTGTTGAGCCTGATGCCTTTGCTGCAAGAACGAGGTACGGGCAGGGATGTCATCCTCCAACGTCTTTTCAGCGTTGATGATGATCGTGTTCAACTGCTCGCGGTCCAAAATCTGATCTCCCAGTTGAATGGGTTCAAAGTTTGAACGCGCTAACTGCTGCTGGGCAAACCGCTTGGCTTCCTTCGCCTGTTGGGCGAGGGACTGAAGCTGGTTGAAGTCCTCAATCTGGGCTAGTGGCAGGTTCCCTTGCGGGAGCGGAGCAACCGGGGCAGCGGGGGCTTGCGCCTGCTGACCTTGCTGCGCCTTGGCCACTTCCAGACGGAGTTCGTTCAACTGGGCCTCAAGGGCTTTACGTTTTGCGACCTCCTTGCCTATGCGCTTGTCGATCTTCTTTTGAAGATCCGGCGTGATCTGTGAAGGAACGGAATCTTCCTCGGCCTCGGTGCCTTCCGCTTGCGCGTCAGGAGCCTGCGCCTCGGGTTCGACCGACTCGGCGGGTGCCGCTTCGGTTGATGCGGATGATTCAGCCGGTTCCGGCTGTGGCGTCTGATCCACTAGCTTCGCCTGGGCTTTAGCGTTCTCGGCCTCCATGTTAAGGAGGCGTTGAGCAGCCTGGGTGACGCTCAGATTGGCCTTTTTTGGTGCATCGCCTTTTGCCTCGGGCGCGGATTGCGCTTCAGCGGGCTGCGAAGGAGCGGAGGATGTTTCGTTAGACATGGGTTTATGGCCCCCAAGGGCTTATGGCAGGGCGTGATGCCCAGTGCCATTAGCCGTGCTAATCGAAACACCAACTGTCAAGCGGTATTAGAAAGATTTATTCAACCTGTTCCGCGTCCGCTTCCGCCAGCCGTGTCTGGATATGATCATCGCACAAGTTGATGATCGCTTCATACGCACGGATTTCACCGAGGGCGGCGGCGGTGAGGC
>RGRP01000099.1 GCA_010021145.1 Candidatus Fonsibacter lacus | reverse complement strand
ATACTTATACGCCCGGTATTTCAAAAGATTTAATAAGATCTTATGGAATTAAACTTGGAAATATTGAAACATCTTTAAATGTTGGTTTGGAGGGAAGATATGGTCTCAATATTCCAAATGATTTTGGTAGCGCACCCTCTTATCCTGGTTGTGATAATACCGCACCTTCCTCTGGAAGCTCAGAAACTTGTACTGATAAAGGAGAGTTAATGTTGCCTATTCCATTAGGCGCGCATTTATTTGCTCTCGCTGAATTAAAAGGAGTTGCTTATGATTTTTCTATAGATGGAAATATTTTTGCAAACAATCATCACGTGCATCGAGAGCCTTTTGTGGGCTTGATTGCAGTTGGGGTAAATTCTTTAATTCCAATTCCAGGAAACAAAAATTTAAAATTAACACTTACACAATATATTCAATCCAAAGAATTTAAAGAGCAAAAAACTGCAGATAAATATGTTTCGTTTACTGTGGGCTTAGATTTTTAATTGATCGCAAATACTTTATTATTAAGAACTAGCTGATCGCCATCTACATCAATTTTAATCGCATCCAATTTTTTATCTTTCATATCCAAGATTAAATTTGCAATTGGATTTTGAATATATTTTTGGATAGCTCTTTTTAACGGTCGAGCACCATATTCTTGATCAAAACCTTTATCTACTAACCATTCTAAAGCTTTATCTGTAATCGAGAATGTTAAGTTTTTATCTTTTAAGATATTTTTTAAGTTATTCACTTGGATCTTAACAATCTCTTTGATCTCTTCTTTTTGAAGTCTATCAAAGACAATAATATCATCTAATCTATTTACAAACTCTGGTCTGAAAGATTTTTTAACAACTTCCAATACTTTTTCCTTCGTTCTTTCATCTAATTTATCACTTTTATTAGCTTGAATGAATTCTGAACCTAAATTGGATGTTAAGATGATAATTGTATTTTTAAAGTCAACCACTCTACCCTGACCATCTGTTAATCTTCCATCATCTAAAATTTGAAGGAAAATATTAAATACATCTGGATGAGCTTTTTCAACTTCATCAAATAAAATCACTTGGTAAGGTCTACGTCTAACTGCTTCCGTTAAAGCACCCCCTTGATCATAACCTACATATCCTGGAGGAGCGCCAATTAATCTGCTGACAGAGTGTTTTTCCATATACTCTGACATATCAATTCTAATCATCGCGTTTTGATCATCGAATAAGAATGATGCAAGCGCTTTGCTTAATTCTGTTTTACCAACTCCAGTAGGTCCTAAGAAAAGAAATGAACCTAATGGTCTATTTGGATCTTGAATGCCAGCTTTTGATCTTCGCACCGCATTACTTACAGAGTTAATAGCCTCTTTTTGACCAATTACTTTAGTTGAGATCACTTTTTCCATTGATAAGATTTTTTGTCTCTCCCCTTCTAATAATTTATCAATTTGAATTCCTGTCCATTTAGAAACCACCGCTGCGATTTCATTTTCGCCCACTTCTTTATTTAAAGTTTTATACTGGCCAATCACTCCTTTATCTTGTTCTTTTAATTTCTTCTCTAATTCAGGAAGTTTGCCATACATAATTTCGCTGGCTTTAGTTAGATCGCCTTTCTTCTGGTAGTTGTTTAATAAAACTCGATTACGTTCAATTTCTTCTTTAATTTTTTGAACAGATTGAATTTGATTTTTTTCTTTTGCCCATACTTCTGTAAGCGATGCTGATTTTTTATCTAATTCAGCAATTTTTTCATCTAATTCTTTTAATCTAATTTTTGAAAGTGAATCGTCTTCTTTTTTTAAAGCTTCTCTTTCAATTTTTAACTGAATTGCTTTTCGATCAATCTCATCAATATTTTCTGGCTTTGAGTCAATTTCCATTCGAAGTTTACTTGATGCTTCATCCATTAAATCGATTGCCTTATCTGGTAAAAATCTGTCGGTAATATAACGATTAGAAAGCACTGCAGCTGAAACAAGTGCATTATCTGAAATATGCACGCCATGATGCATTTCATATTTTTCTTTAAGACCTCTTAAGATTGAAATCGTGTCTTCAACAGATGGCTGCGTTACAAATACGGGTTGGAATCTTCTAGTTAACGCCGCATCTTTTTCTACATATTTTCTATATTCAGCAAGTGTGGTTGCGCCAATACAATGTAGTTCACCTCTTGCAAGAGCTGGCTTTAGCATGTTCGATGCATCCATAGATCCATCGCCTGCGCCTGCACCAACTAACGTATGCATCTCATCGATAAATACGATCACTTCACCTTGTTGAGCTGTAATTTCTTTAAGAACTGCTTTTAATCTTTCTTCAAATTCTCCTCTAAATTTTGCACCCGCAATTAATAAACCTAAATCAAGAGCTAATAATTTTTTACCTCTTAAACTTTCAGGAACGTCATCATTAATTATTCTAAGTGCAAGTCCTTCAACAATAGCTGTTTTACCAACTCCAGGTTCACCAATGAGTACTGGGTTATTTTTAGTCCTTCTTGAAAGAACTTGAATAGCACGTCTAATCTCTTCATCACGACCTATGACTGGATCTAATTTTCCATTTTTTGCTTTTTCTGTAATATCAATTGTATACTTTTTTAATGCTTCATAATTTGCATCATCATTTGCATTAGTTACTTTTTGACCTTTACGCATTGTCTCAAGTACAGATTTAAAATTACTTAAATTAAATCCATTATTTTGTAATAATTTTAATAAATGCTTTTCTGTTTGAAGTATTGCTTCTAATATGTTTTCAACTGGAACATATTCATCGCCTTTTTGTTTTGATATTTTTTTAGCTTCTTCAAGAGTTACAACAAATTCTTTTGAAGCACTAATACCTCCAGAATTACCTGTTACGGCTGGTATTTTTTTTAATTCTTTTTCAATTGCTGATTTTGTAGCTTTTAAATCTAGTCCCGCAGGAGCTAGTAATAATGAGGCTGTATCATCATCTTCGATAATACCGCTTAACAAATGCACAGGTTGTAATAACTGATGATTTTGCATCATCGCTAAAACCTGCGCCGAATTTAATATTTCTTTTGATCGTTCGGTAAATTTATTTAAATCCATACCCAATATATGGTTATAATTTTCTAAGTTTCAATGTCGGTTAATGAAATAAAAAATTTCATTGAGCACTTGAAATTGTGTAATTTGACACACTAAGTATATAATATGGGTATTAACTAAATATGTTCAATAAGATCAAAAGACATTTAGAGCTTGCTAACAAAGGCTACTTTGAGCATATGTTTTTTGCGATGAAAATTGGCCTTAAATGTCTGTGG
>RGRP01000098.1 GCA_010021145.1 Candidatus Fonsibacter lacus | reverse complement strand
GTCAGTGTAAGAATTGAAGAAAAAGGTAAGATTTCTGTAGGTCAGGCTGCTGACACGGATACTCTTGTTGCTTCTGCAAAAGCGTATATAAACGCACTAAATAAATTAATTATTAAGAGAAAAAGAACTGCACCAAGCTCAGACTTAAGTGCTTCTGCTTAATTAAGAAAGAAAAAAATGTTCGATAAATTATTTGGATTTTGGTCGACCGATATGGCGATCGATTTAGGAACAGCAAACACTTTAGTTTATGTTCGTGGAAAAGGAATTGTACTAAACGAACCATCTGTTGTTGCCGTGATATCTCGAAACGGAAGAAATGAAGTTTTGGCTGTTGGTGAAGAAGCAAAACAAATGTTGGGACGTACACCTGGAAATATTACAGCGATAAGACCTATGAAAGATGGAGTGATCGCAGATTTCATAGTTACAGAAGAAATGATCAAACATTTCATTAGAAAAATTCATAAACGAAATGCTTTTGTAGTGCGTTTATATACGCTTTTGCAGAAGCAACAAGAGTATCCGTGTCAGCAGCCTGACCTACAGAAATCTTACCTTTTTCTTCAATTCTTACACTGACGGTCGCCTGCGCGTCTGTCCCCTCTGTTACCGCTTGTACTTGGTAAAGTTGAAGATTAACATTATGAGGATAGATTTTTTTTATTGCTTTAAATATTGCATCTACTGGTCCATCTCCTTCTGACTCTGTTTTTTTAATCTCGTCATAAATCATCAGTTCAATTTTTGCTTTTTGTGGTCCTTTAGTTCCAGCAATAACTTCTAATGAGGATAAACTGATAGCATTATTATGTTTCATTAAATCATCATCAATTAATGCAATAATATCTTCATCAAATACGTGTTTTTTTTTATCAGCTAAATCTTTAAATTTTGCAAAAGTGTTATTAATTAATTCATCAGTTAAGTCTGGGTAACCTAATTCTGCTGCTTTATCTTTAAATGCATTTCTTCCTGAATGTTTTCCCATAACTAAAGAAGATTTTGTAACTCCAACACTTTCTGGTGTCATAATTTCATAAGTTTTTTTATTTTTTAACATTCCATCTTGATGAATTCCTGACTCATGGGCAAAGGCATTTTTTCCAACGATAGCTTTATTAAACTGCACTGGAAATCCAGTTACATTTGCAACTAATTTTGAACAACTACTTATTTTTTTAGTATTAATATTTGTTTTATAAGGCATTAAATCACTTCGTGTTTTCATTGCCATTACAATTTCCTCTAAAGCAGCATTTCCTGCTCTTTCGCCAATACCATTAATAGTACATTCAATTTGTCTTGCCCCAGCTTTTACTCCAGCTAAAGAATTTGCAACGGCAAGACCAAGATCATTATGACAATGTGTTGAAACAATTGCCTTGTCTATATTTGGAACTTTATCAAATAATAATTTAATTGTTTTATAATATTCATCTGGAATCGTGTAACCAACGGTATCTGGAATATTAATTGTTCTTGCTCCACTTTTTATTGCAAGCTCCACTGTTTTACATAAAAAATCTGGTGTGGTTCTAGTTCCGTCTTCTGGCGACCATTCAACATCATCCGTAAACTTTCTTGCTAAAGAAACACTATCTTTAATTAATTCTAAAACTTCTTTAGGACTTTTTTTTAATTTGTGTTTCATGTGCAAGGGGCTAGTTGAAAGGAAAGTATGAATTCTAAAACGCTTTGCATGTTTTAATGCGTCTTTACATTTTTCAATATCTGCTTTGACCGCTCGAGCTAATCCGCAAGGAATAGTTTTCTTTAAAATCTTTGCAATTTCCGATACGGCTTCAAAATCACCGTTAGAGGCAGCTGGAAATCCAGCTTCCATAACATCAACTCCCAAATCTTCAAATGCTCGTGCAATTTGAATCTTTTCTTCAAGACTCATTGATGCGCCAGGAGATTGTTCTCCATCTCTTAATGTAGTGTCAAAAATGATGATTTGATTATTACTTTTTGCCATATTTTCTCAACTTAATTTAGCTAAAATTAAAAATCTACTGATAAATACTTTTCAATATTAGTTTGATTTTCAAACTATTAAAAAAGCTTAATTTTATTAAACAGTTTTAATTTTTACTCTTATCTACAAGCTTATTTTTGCCAATCCAAGGCATCATGGCTCTGAGTTTTTCGCCAACTTTTTCTATTGGGTGCTCAGACAATTCTTTTCTCATTCTTAAAAAGTTTTTTTGACCAATCTTATTTTCGTCCATCCAAAGTTTAGTAAATTTTCCAGACTGAATATCTTTTAAAACTTCTTTCATTCTTTCTTTAGTTTTGTCATCAATAATTTTTGGTCCAGAAATATACTCTCCATATTCAGCAGTATTTGAAATTGAATAGTTCATATTAGCAATTCCACCTTCATAAATTAAATCAACGATTAATTTCACTTCATGTAAACATTCAAAATAAGCCATCTCAGGCGTATATCCAGCTTCAACTAAAGTTTCATAACCTTTTTTAATTAATTCAACTAAACCTCCGCATAAAACTGCTTGCTCTCCAAATAAATCAGTTTCGCACTCTTCTCTAAATGTTGTCTCAATTATTCCAGATTTTCCACCGCCGATAGCACTCGCATAAGATAAAGCAAGATCTCTTGCTTTTCCTGATCCGTTCTGATGAACAGCCATCAAACATGGAACTCCGCCACCTTTTTGAAATTCACTTCTAACTAAATGACCAGGCCCTTTTGGAGCAATCATAAAAACATCTAAGTCTTTTCTTGCACTAATAAGATCAAAATGAATATTCAATCCATGTGCAAAAGCTAAAGTTGTTCCTTGTCTCATTCTTTGTTCAATATGATTTTTATAAATTTGGGATTGTAATTCGTCAGGTGTTAAAATCATTGCAACATCTGCCCACTCTGCTGCATCTGATAAAGACATAACTTTTAATCCACTAGCTTCTGCTTTTTTACGACTTGGAGAATCTTCTCTTAAGGCAACTACTAGTTCTTTAACACCGCTGTCTTTTAAATTTAAAGCATGCGCATGCCCCTGACTACCAAAACCAAAAATTGCAACTTTTTTATTTTTAATTAAATCTTGATTAGCATCTTTTTCATAAAAAATTTTCATATAACTTTTCCTTTGTTTGACTCTGTTATCTCAGCTCCTTTTGCCATTGCCAAAGGACCTGTTCTTGCAACACTTGCTATTCCGTATGGTTTTAATTCTTTAATAAAACTATCTATTTCTCGTCTTGTTGAATGAAATTCTACAATAAAAGAAGTGCTTGTTGTATCAAGATATTGCGCCTTATAAGAATTGCAAATTTCTTTAGCTTT
>RGRP01000097.1 GCA_010021145.1 Candidatus Fonsibacter lacus | reverse complement strand
TTCTCTGACCATAAATCTGGATAAACTTTCTTTACCAATAAAGCATTCTGCAACCAATCTTTGATAGCGATCTTTATCTTTTACAATGCATTCGGGAATTTTATCTCCAATTTTATTTTTAAGAACATTTTTTGCAATAACACCGCATTGAATTTTTATATTATCTTTTTCACAAATTTGTTTCTTTTCTGGGGCATCAATTCCAAAAAAACGATACTTAAGGTTTCCAATGTGAATTGTATCGCCATCAACTACTTGAATTTTTTTTTCATTAGCAATTGAAGTGATTGATAAAAAAAAAGAAAATATAAAAAACCAAATAATTTTTTTCATTAAAAATTATTTAAAAAATTGCTACTTTTTTTCTATTAATATTTTGAATCTTATCAAGAACTTCAATATTTAATTGATCTAGCTCTTTACTCTTAAGTTTTCTTAAATTTTGCACAGCTTCTAAAAATCTTTCTGACTCGGACTTTGTGATAAAATTTTGAGTTAAAGTTACAAATTTTTCTATATAATTTTTTCTCTCAAAAGGACGTTTGCCCCAAGGATTGGCATCAGCAATTCCTAATTCGTCTTCAATTTTAGTGCCATCTTTCATTTTGATAATAACCCTACCTCCAAAACATTTCTTTTTTGGATCTTTATCATGATATTTTTTTGTCCAATCTTTATCTTCAAAAGTTTTAATTTTTCTCCAAAGGGCAACGGTTGTCTCTTTTTTTGCTCTTTCTGGTTTATATGAATCTTCGTGATGCCATTTGCCATCTTCAAGGGCGACTGCAAAAATATACATGATAGAATGATCTAATGTTTCTCTGCTAGCATTTGGATCCATTTTTTGAGGATCATTTGCACCAGTTCCAATTACATAATGAGTATGATGGGATGTATGAATTTCAATACTCTCTATTTTAGAAAAATCTTTAATTTTTGTTCTCATATCGCGCGCTAAATCTATTAAAGCTTGAGCCTGATATTCTGCAGAGTGTTCCTTCGTATATGTTTCAAGAATTGCTTTTTTTGATTCACCTTTTTCTGGCAAAGGGACAATGTATTCAGCCTCCGGTCCTGATAAAATTCTAGCTATTACACTATCTTCTCCTTCATAAATTGGATTTGGGGCTCTTTCGCCTCTCATGCAACGATCAACCGCCTCAATTGCAAGTTTTCCAGCATGGGCAGGAGCAAAAGCTTTCCAGCTAGAAATATCTCCTTTTCTAGATTGTCTTGTTGAAATTGTTGTATGTAAAGCTTGTTGCACTGATTGATAAATTGTTTCAGTATCTAGATTTAAAAGCGAACCTAATCCTGCTGCAACGCTCGGTCCTAAATGTGCAATATGATCAATTTTATGTTCATGAAGACAAATTCCTTTAACTAAATTAACCTGAATTTCATAACCAGTTAAAATCCCTTTAATTAAATCTAAACCATTTGAATCTTTTTGTTGTGCTACAGCTAAGATGGGGGGGATGTTGTCTCCGGGGTGACTATAATCGGCTGCTAAAAAAGTATCATGAAAATCTAATTCACGAACTGCTGTACCGTTTGCCCATGCAGCCCACTCACAATCAAATTTTTTAGATGAATGAATTCCAAAAACCGTTGCACCATTGACTCTTGGATGAGCTAATGCCATTTCTCTTGCAGTCGTAACTGGTTGTCTTGAAAAAGATGCAATTGCAACAGACGCATTATCGATAATTCTGTTAATCACCATATCAGCTGCCTTTTCATCTATAGGTGAATTATCGCTTGCAACTTTTGCGATTCTATAAGCAAGCTGATCTTCTTTTGGTAAATTTACTTTTGATGGATAAACTTTAACTTTAAATTCTTTCAAGATAATTTCTTATAATATTCAAAATATAAAATAACAATATTTTTAATTAACTCTTTTTATACTTAATATTTTATCTCCTACTTTTATGTTGTTTTGTTCAAACCAACCCTGATTAACTTCAAGCGCAAGTACTATAGGCTGCCCAGAACAATGTTCTGTTAAAGATAAAGGTTGCATATCTGTTATTCTTACTATTGTGTTTGTTTTGCTAATAAAAGCTATTGATAAAGGAATTTGCGTGTCTTTCATCCAAAAACATGGAGTGGAACCTTCTTCAAAAATAAACAAAAACTCCTGTAATTACTGCAAATACTAATCCATTTAACAAACCAGTTACAACTTCTCTATTAATAATTTTCATTACATTTTTTACATTCAATTGTTGTGAAGCGATTAATTGAATTGTTACTGTTAAAGTTTGTGTTGCAGCATTTCCTCCCATCGATGCAACAATTGGCATTAATACTGCAAGTGCTATAACTTTTTGAATTGTATTTTCAAATATTCCAATAACAAATGAAGCTAAAACTGCTGTAATTAAATTAATAAATAACCATAAAAATCTATTTTTAGAAGTCTCTACTGGATTGTCACTTATATCTTCTGCAGCTCCGATACCTCCTAATCTTAAAGCATCCTCAACCGCTTCTTCTTTAACAATTGTTACAACGTCATCTCCCGTGATAACCCCGATTAATTTTTGCTCTTTATCAACAACTCCAGCAGAGACTAAATTATATTGAGTAAAAATATTACCAACTCTTTCTTTATCAAGATCAGCTGGAATAAAAGTTTTATTTTCTGCAACTAAGTCTTTTACTTTTGTATTTGGATCTGATCTTAAAATATTTGAAATAGATGCGTTTCCGATTGGTTTTCTATCTTTGTCTACAACAAAAATTTCTAAAAACTGCTCTGGTAAATCTGTTGAGTCCCTCAAAAAATCCATAGTTTGTCCAACCGTCCAGTCTAAATCGATTGTCACAAATTCTCTCTGCATAATTCTTGCAGCTGAGTCTTTTGGATATTTTAATCCTAATCTAAAAAAATTTTGATCTTTTTGCGGAAGATTATTTAAAATTTGATTTTGGAATTCTTCAGGAACATTTTCTATAATTTGAAAAGCGTCATCTGATTCTAATTCTTTTATAATTGAAGAAATTGTATCTGGAGAAAGTTGCTCTAATATTTCTTTTTGCAAAATATCAGATAATCCCAATACGACTTCGGGATTTAAATCTGCAGATTTATGGCTAAATAATTTAATCTGTACTTCATTTGGTAATATTTTGATTAAATCTGCAACATCTGCTGGATGATATTTATTTAATAATTGGTGAACTGAAACAAAGTTATTTTGTTTAACGTTTTCGATTAAAGAATTAATCTGTTCTTCGGTAAAGATATGCCCTGTTCTAACTTTAGAAGTTTGATTAGCTTCTTGGGGCATGAAAATCTCACATATAGGTTCAGCTACTACC
>RGRP01000096.1 GCA_010021145.1 Candidatus Fonsibacter lacus | reverse complement strand
TTGCTTTTACGCAAAAGGGACAATAATTTGTTGTGTATATTTCTATTTTTTTCATAAAAAAAAGTGGGGCGTTCTGTTACCCGGTGCCCCGGACCGTGCTTATCTAATTAATAAATTAATTAGGCAGCGAGAGCAAATTGTTCATTTGCGTTTATATTTTAGTCCTTTACGGTGGTACTATACCGGACGAAAGAAAAGCCTTTAGACATTAGTCGATTCTAGTTCACCCCCATAAGTTGAAATTGGTGGAGGTGCAGGGTACCGCCCCCTGGTCCTCAATGTTTATTACGAATCTCGTTTATCGTCATAGTTGGAAAACCAACACTAATAATATAAGACTTTGAATCGTTAAATTAAAGATATATTTAAAATCTTAGTATTTCTTAAGACAAATGGAACTAACCTCAGAACAAAAAAAAGAAATTCAAGAACAGCAATCACAAAGCAATTCTACAAAAAGAGTAACTTCTCCAGAATTAGAAAAAGTTCTTTATGAAGCAATTCCAGTTCTAGATCATGGATTTATAAGAGTCATAGATTACATGGGTGATGACAGTTCAATTGTCCAATCTGCCAGAGTGTCTTATGGAAAAGGAACTAAAAAAGTCTCAACTGACGAAGGATTAATTAAGTATCTAATGAGACACCGACATAGCACTCCATTTGAAATGTGTGAGATAAAATATCACGTAAAGCTTCCAATATTCATAGCAAGACAATGGATTAGACACAGAACAGCCAATGTAAACGAGTACTCAGCAAGATACTCTATATTGGATAAAGAATTCTATTTGCCAGCAAAAGAACAATTAGCAGCGCAATCACAAAGCAATAGACAAGGAAGAGGTGATGTCCTTCAAGGAAAACAAGCCGAAGACGTTCTTAACATTTTAAAAGATGATGCAACTAGAACTTATGACAATTATGAAAAACTTCTTAATGAGAGATTTGATGGGACTAAAATTGATGAAAATAAAGTAGGTCTTGCACGTGAACTTGCAAGAATGAATCTTACACTTAATACTTATACGCAGTGGTATTGGAAAACAGATTTATTAAATTTACTTAATTTTTTATTTTTAAGAGCTGATAATCATGCTCAATATGAAATAAGAGTATATGCAGATAAAATGTTGGATACAGTCAAAAAATGGGTTCCAATTACTTATCAAGCATTTATGGATTATAGAGTCGGTGCTGCAGAAATTTCTTCTAAAGGATTAAAGGTTATTAAATCTATGATCTCAGGTAAAAATGTTGGACAAGAAGAGTCTGGCTTAAGCAAGAGAGAGTGGAATGAATTAATGGAAAAATTAGATAAGAAAGATTTGATAGTTAATTAATATTCTTAATTATTTTCTCACTAATATTTTTCAATATATTTGAAACTTTATTTTCTGTATTAAATTCTACAAAAGGCAATCCTTCATCAGATCCTTTTCTTAAATCAATATTAATTGGAATTTGGCCCAATAGTTCTATATTAAATTTATCAGCAATGTTTTTTGCCCCATCTTTTCCAAAAATAAAATGTTCAACACCATCATTTGAAGTAAAGCTTGTCATATTTTCAATAATGCCTAATATTTTAACATTAGTTCTTTTAAACATTTCAATTCCTCTTTTTACATCAATAATTGCAATATCTTGAGGAGTTGTAATAATGACTGCTCCATCAATATCTATTTCTTGAGAAAAAGTTAAAAGAGCATCCCCAGTCCCAGGAGGCATATCAATAATTAAAAAATCAACATTGTCCCATAAAACTTTATTAGCAAAAGTTTTTATAGTGCTAGCAACCATGGGTCCTCTCCAGATCATAGGAGTTTCTTCTGAAACCATGAAACCAATGGACATACATTGAAGATTAAATTTTTTAATTGGAATTAAATTTATACCATCTTCACTTTTTGGTTTTTCTAGAATTCCAATCATTTTTGGAATGGAAGGACCATAAATATCAGCATCTAAAATACCGACGTTATATTTTAAATTTTTAAGTGCAATTGCAAGATTAACCGCAATTGTTGATTTGCCAACGCCACCTTTGCCACTTGAAATGGCAATAATTTTTTTTACACCTTTTATTTTATTTTTTTTAAATGGATTTTTAGGAGTAATTTGATCCATAAAATTTTTACTAAGATTTGCTTCTTTTTCGTTCATTTTTACGTATTGTAATTTTCTTTTAAATAACCATTTATACCTATATTAATAAGCCAATTTTTTAAAATAATATGTCATTAATTGAGACTAATAATACTAAAGATATCTTAAAAAAAGAATCTCCTTGGGGCGCTCCAAATAAGAACAATAAGCAACCAAGTCCTAGTAATTCTGATGACATGGAGGATTTAGCAAAGAAATTTCAAGACGGTTTAAAAAATATGTTTGGAGGTTCTTCAAAAACTCCAGATGCAAAAAAACCAATTACACTTTTTATAATTGGAGCAATTGCCGTTTGGGCATTAAGTGGATTTTATAGAGTGGATGCAGATGAACAAGGTGTCGTTCTAAGATTTGGAAAATATACAAATATGACTCAACCAGGATTAAATTATCATCTACCATACCCAATAGAATCTGTAATGACTCCAAAAGTTACTAGAGTGAATAGAGTTGATATTGGGTTTAGATCTTCAAGTGACAGTTCGAGATCTGGCGCCATAAGCGAAATTAAAGAAGAGAGCGCAATGTTGACGGGAGATGAGAACATTGTTGATATTAACTATTCAGTTTTTTGGACAATAAAAGATGCAAGTAAATATCTTTTTAATATTCAAGACCCACTGGGTACAATTAAAGCTGTAGCTGAAACCGCAATGCGAGAAATCATTGCTCGTAAAAAAATTCAATCAATCTTTACTCAAGGTAGAACTGATATTGAAAATGAAGCGCATAAAATAATGCAGCAAATACTAGATCAGTATAATTCTGGAATTGAGATCACTCAAGTTCAAGCGCAAAAATCAGATCCTCCTGCGCAAGTTATTGACTCATTTAGAGATGTTCAGGCCGCAAAAGCGGACAAGGAACGTCAACAAAATGAAGCACAAGCTTATGCAAATGATGTAATTCCAAGAGCTAGAGGAGAGGCAGCTAAAATTGTTCAAGAAGCAGAAGCATATAAAAAAGAAGTTGTTGCTCAAGCAGAGGGAGAAGCTAGTAGATTTGTGGCGATATATAATGAATATGCCAAAGCAAAAAATGTAACTCAAGAAAGAATGTATCTTGAGACCATGGAAAAAGTTTTATCTGGAGTAAATAAAATTATTATAGATAAACAATCGGGATCAGGCGTTGTTCCGTATTTACCATTACCAGAATTAAAAAAGAATTTAACTATAGAGCAAAGAAAACCAGAGGTTAAAAATTAATGCAAGATAGAATTTTAAAAGCTTTAATATTTATAGTGATTGTTGCTGGATTTTTAGTTTATTCAACTTTCTTTATTGTTAAAGAAACTCAGCAAGCAATAGTTCTTCAATTAGGAGAACCAAAAAAAGTTT
>RGRP01000095.1 GCA_010021145.1 Candidatus Fonsibacter lacus | reverse complement strand
TGTTGCGTTTTGTATTCTATTCCTATCCAAACTTTGAGCCGTTGTAACTTGTCCGCTCACTACATAGGCTTGTGTTGGTTGTTGTTGAAGTTGCGAAAGTTGGTTCAATCCGTTATTTCCTACCACGTTAAATGAAGGTGCTTGACTTCCCGCACCTAATGACATTCCACCAACTGAACCACCACCACCTCCACCACTTACCGAACCACCGCCTTCGAACTTTTGAGATGCAATTTTTTTAACATTTAATAAACCCGCAGCAACTGCCATAGCCGCAGCAATTCCACCCAATACAGGACCAGTTACAGGGATAGCAGCCATTGACGCATACGCTTCGTTTGCCGCCTTGTAGGTATCTATTGTTGCACTTGCTATATCTGCTCCTTTTTTTACGTTGAACGCTTTACGTTGCGCATCTTTTGATTTGAAGTTAAACGATACGGCTAAATTGCCTAACATTTGAAACTGCCCTTTCGCTAAATCTAAGTATTTATTGATTTGTTCCTTTTTCGATTTGGCTTCTTCTTCATCGTACTTCTTGTTTATATCGGCAATTTCTCTACGTTTGGCTTCCGTTATTATCTTTTCTTCTTGACTTCCTGCTTCAGCCATTCGCTCCATTTCAGCATACTTCTCCTCGATTAAATATAGTTCACGTTTTTGCTCGGTTAAAGATGCTTGATAGTTTTCTTCAGCAAGAACATCAACTTGGTTTAAAAATTCTTCGTGTTCTTTTTGTTGTTGTTGTTTAACCCATTCCTGAAAATCTATAGTGCGTTTTTTTACTTCTTCTTGATACTTTTCGTCTATTGCTAACAAATCTTTGTTTAAAATGTCTTTAGCATTTATGAGTATTTGACGTTCTTGCTCGGTTAATTTAGATTCAGCAGTTAAACGAAGTTCTTCTATTGCTTTATTGTATTGCGCACGGCTTATCTTACCGCTTTGGTATTGTTTATCTAAGGCGGCTTGTTCGTCTGCCATTCGTTCTTTCAGGAAGTTGTCTCGGTAGTCGTTATATGCGTCTTGTCTTACGGCTTTTTCCTTTTCTATTCCGTCTTCCATTAACGCTAACTTTTGATTTTCTAATTCTTCCTCCAGTTTTAATTGGTCTTCGTATTGCTTCTTAATTGCGTCAATGTACTCCTTTCGTTTCGCATCACTTATTTGCTTGATTTTGTCGAATGCTTCTTTATTTTTATCCGCCATTTCTTTGCGGTGTTCCGCTTCCATTACTTCAATGGCGTGTTTTGTATCCACATTGTCTTTGTAGGTTTCGTCCATTATCTTTTGGACTTCTTTCATTCGTTTTTTTAACGATTTATACCTATCGGAATCTTGGTCTTCGGATTCCATAAGCAATTGCATTTCTGCTTTTATGGCTTTCATTTTGGACTTTTGAACTTCAAGGAATACTCTACCACTGGCAAGGTGTGATTTCGCCTTAGATAGTTCCATTTCGTAGGTCGCTTTTCCTTCGGCTTTTGCTAAGTCGATTTGACGTTGTGCTTTAGCGTCATTCTGCGCTTGTTCTTTTTTAATTGCATTGGCTCTTTTATCCGCAGCCTTTACCACCGCTTCGGTATGTTCTTGAGCATTCTTTTTAGCTTTTGCCGTTTGCACATCGTCAACCACCCCAAAGTATTCTAACGCTTTAATCGTTCCGTAGATAATACCTATAATCGGAAACATAACCGATATTAATATCTTTGCGCCGGTTCCAAGTTTCTCAAACTTTTCACGCGCCCACATTACCCCAGCAGCTAATTTGTCAAAGTTGGCTATAAGTAACCCAATACCTACTACTATCGCACCGATACCCGTAGAAATCAACGCAATTCTAAATAGTTTCATCGCATTAGTTCCTACTCCTGTGGCTACTGCCGCTCCTGTTTGTGCCGTTGCGAGTTGTGAAGTTGCGACCGCCTGTGCTTCAGTTGCAGCCGTGTCTGCCGTGTCTAATGCCGTTGAAACAGCCGTTGCCGCATTCTTTTTAAATAACGATTGAGTAACATTACCAATCATTATTCCAAGTACTTTAAATTGGTCTTTCGCCTGAGTGATTGCGCTTATTCCTTGAGATAATGCCATAGCACTTTGTACCTTTAGCATCATTTGTTGTACCTTT
Organism: Candidatus Fonsibacter lacus; assembly: GCA_010021145.1. GTDB lineage: Bacteria > Pseudomonadota > Alphaproteobacteria > Pelagibacterales > Pelagibacteraceae > Fontibacterium > Fontibacterium lacus. Next base: position 1,383 of record RGRP01000095.1, on the reverse strand, counting down.
TCGGATTCAACTCCCATTAAACCCATAGCACCAGTAACCGCTGAAAATCCACCCGATACACCACTTAATGCACCGCTTAACGCTTGAAACTTTTTGTCGGGGTTAAATGCGTCCGACATCATTTTAGCATCTCCGATTTTATCCTTTAACATAGCGACTTTCTTTGCCGCCTCTTGTGCCTGTTTCGAGTTCATCCCGAATTGGTCAGCCATCTTTTGTAGTTCAACGGTAGCTTCTTTAAGTTGACGTTTTAACGGGACTGCGTTGCTATTTATTTCGAGATTGATTTGTTTAGTTTCTGCCATTGGTTATTCTTTTTACTTTTAACTCACGTTTCGCCTGATTGTACGTTCCTTTAATGTCCGAATGTAATTTGTATTTTCCTTTTGCGATTTCAATATATTCGTGTTCGGCTATAAATTCCGATAGCTGAAGTAGTTGAACTATTTGATTAATATAACTCATTGTCTAATTATTATTATTGGTTGCACTTGCGTAAGTCCGTTTGTAAAATCAAAATTTACGTTAATTGTAATTACATCAGGTTCTTTTGCTCGTGGTAAAATAAATGTTACCGTTTGGCTTTCAATTATTGGGTCGGGTAAAATAACATCGGGATTGTCGCACGAAAACTCTACTCTATTTGCTAATTGCGGTAAAGTAATTGGAACGCTTATACCATCTTGACTCGTGTTTGTGTTGATTATCCTTTCAGGAAAAAGCGGCATAAAATCGTTCAATAATTGGAACGTGGTTTCACCGCTTACAAGATTCGTTTTAAATTCGTTTATGATGTAACGCTTATCTCGAATGATTATCCTATCGTTTAGCTGTAATGTTGTCAAAATCGAAACGGGTAAGTTCGCCTTAATCGTTGTTAGCCTGTTCTTAGGGTTAAAAAGATTAGCTAAGTAAGGAAAATAATACGTTGCAAATATTGATTGTTGAATAGGTGCTAACCAGTACGAACTTGTTTCAGGAGCAAAATTCAATGAATAATCTATTCCGTTATCAGTTAGGTCTTGTCCGAACATCATATAATCGTGGTTACTAACGTTCGTTGCTCCGTCAGTGTAAACGATATGGTCGGTTAAATTAATACCACCAAACTTGTAAAGTAAACACGGCTTTGGTATGTACGGACTAAACGATTCATTTAACGAATAACCTACTTGTAAACCAGTAGGACTTCCGGCGTGGTAAAATTGATTGAATAATAAGTTCTCAAAAGGTACTTGAATACTAAACTCTCCGCCATCGTACGGATATTGATATTCCGTGTTTCCGTATTCCTTTAAGCCTTGATTGTAAAACGCTTTATTCATTAACGAGTTAGATTCTTGGAATGCGAATCCTATTTTTTTGTAAAGTTTTACTCGGTCT
>RGRP01000094.1 GCA_010021145.1 Candidatus Fonsibacter lacus | reverse complement strand
TTATATAACTTTATTTTTTATTATTGTAGTAAGCCTTCGCTGTGCTATATGCTTCGAATAGCATTTTAATGTGTAACATCATTCGTTGTGGATTGTCAAAGACTATTCGTACTTTCTTATTCGTCTTTTCGTAAATGAATCCTTCGACTACTGCTATCGCTTCACGTATTTGTGGGTCGTTCATCGTATAAAGTATTGTCCGTAGCTGGTGTTTAATCCTAATGTTTCCATTTCGTGATAACGTAACGCATCTATAGCGTGATTAAAATGGTCTATAGGTTTATTTAAACGCATTCCTGTTTTATCAGTATCCCAACAATACGAGCGTAATTCTTTAATTAAATTACTACTGTTTGAAGTAACAAGGTAATTGTTACGCTGCATAACATCTATTCCGTAGTTTATTGAATCCTTGCCTTTTGTTACAGGTTTAATCGTCTTTCCGTAGCGTCTTATTTCTTCTATTGATTTAGGTTCTGCACTATCAGCGTATATTGTTACGTTATTAGGTAACATTTTTGCTATGTCGCTATTCAACATTCCTGTTCTATAGGCTAACTCATTTATAATCCGTGTTCCGTTATAATTGTAAACTTCGATTATAGCAGTAGGGTCATTCGTGTAACCAAAGTCTAAACCTATTCCGATTAATTTAGCTTCAGTAGGTAGTATGTCTATTTGCTTCCAGTTATTAAATACTACACCTTCTAAGCTACCAACTTGACCTTCTCCGTATACTTTCCACCAATTAGCCCAATATGCGCTTGTAGAAGCCTTATCGCGGTTCTTTTCTATTTGTTGAACTATCGATTCGTCTAATGCTTCGTTATCTTTGTAGGTAAGAATTATAAAGTCCGAGTCTGATTCGTCTTTTAGTTCCTTATGTACCCAAAATTCATTAGTAGGATTAAAGTCTAAATAGACTTCTTTTTTTGTACGTATAGAAAGCTCATTGTATGCTTCGAATGGAACGTTGTTACACTCGTTAATGTAAAGTATGTCACGCCTTGCACCTCGTAATTTAGAACTATCATCAGCGCTAAAGAACTCTATAAAACTTCCGTTGGCAAATTCGTATTTTAGTAGGGTCTTATTGAATCTATCATCAAAGAATCTACCTGTCCATTTCATTATCTTTTCAAAGTCACGTAACGCACCCCTTCTTAAATGTGGTATTGATTCAGCTACAATGCTTATTTCTAAACATGCAGTCTTAGTAGCTTTGTCTATAAGTATAGGCAATATACCAAAAGTCTTACCTGCTGAAGTTCCCCCTTGAATTATTTTAATCCGCCCTTTTAAAGACAGAATCTTATTTATTGCTGTCGTTCTCCGAAACATCAGGGAATAATGGTTGTTCGATATTAATTTGCTCTATTTGCTCTTTTAGATTGTTTAGACGCTGTGTTATACTTGCGTTGTATTGACCTATCATACCGCCTGTGATTTGGTCTTCTCTGATTTCTTTTCGTATACGCAAACAGATAGGTATAAACTCTCCGTATCTTTTATCTACATTCTTAAAATATTGTTCTACTTGTCCTACTTCGTCCCAACAAAAAACTTCGAAGCCTTCCATTGTTAGTGGTCTTTCAAGTGGTTCTGTTCTTTCTTCAAATTCTTTACCACCGAATACGCTTTTAATTCTTGGATTAGCTTTTACGTCTTGTTTGTATCTTATGAATAGTTCGTATAGTTGTTCAGGACTATTTAAGTTTCTTGGTCTACCTACTTTTGCCATTTGATCCGTGTTTTATTCGCTTTTAATACTTGTTTTAAAATAGTTTAAAAATTCATCCTCCGTTAGTTCCTCCACCCCAAAGAAGTTATCGCAGTCTGTTTCTACAAAAATAATATGCGCTCTTTTCTTTTCTAAAGTACGTCTAATTATTTCTGCGTATTCTTTTACGTCTTTTCCGTAGTCAATTATAAAATATTTATTTTCCGTACTCATCGGTTAATGTTTTTAACTTTTGTAAGACGTCACGTAGACAACTTCCGCAGCTTGTAGGTTGCATATTTTTATGAAAGGTTCTATTGTATATTTCTAATATTCTTAGTTGTTCACTTGGTCTCATTTGGTTTCGTGTTTCGCTAAACCACCAAGTTAAAAACTCATATTCGTCTTCGAGTAAACATTCCGGTTTATTATAAGGGAAAAGTTCATTTAGCTTTTGCTTACGTTCTTCGCATCCGCAGTCTTCACCCATTACCCATTTAGCTACTTTAGCAATTCCTGTAACTTCTAATACTTGTTCAACAGTATCTCCAAGTCCTTCTGCTTGTTTCTTTCTTCTTGCCATTTGTTTAATATTAATTCGTAATCCGTGTTTTTATAGTCTTCGTAGTCTTCTCCTACGTTTTCTTTTAAACGTTCCTTACAATGCTTTAACGTTTGAAATATACTCTTTGTGCTTATGGTAGTTTCTTTGCTTAAATCACGTATTGATTTACCTGTACGCTTGTATAAATCAAATAACATCTGGTCGTACCAGTGCCAAGTCTGAACTTCGTTGTTTATGTATTTTAGTATTTCTTCGTAGGCTTCGTGTTTTGCTAACTGCGTGTCCTCGTACGCTAATTGTCCGACTTCTTCAAGACTTACTTTAGGATTCTTTTTCTTTTCCTTTTGAAAGTATAAATACATATTTCTAAGAACAAAGTAAACATAACTTTTATTTACACTTCCGTTTGTTATAATTGCTTCAGGCTTACAATACTTTAACATCCTAAGGTAGCTTTCTTGAACGATGTCTTCAGCGTAGAAATGTTCGCCGAAACTTTCGACTATGCGCACATACTCTTGGTGGTGTTTAGCTACTATGTTTAGCCATTGCATTTAAGCAAATATATGATTATTTTTTAAACAAATAACAGACCAAAATATAAACAAAAGGTTGTTAATAAAAAAACCCACTATAAAAGGGGGCTTCTTCCGTCTTGGTAGTATTGTCTACAAACATACTTATCTATCTTTTGTAAGGTGGATAAGCTGACGTCTTTTCCTTCTAAGAATTTGTCTAAGTTGTACTGGTGGAACTTTTCACCTTTTAACTTTATTTCTTGTACTATTTGGTTTCGTGTTTTTCTACGCAGTAACTCTTGAAGTAACCTGCGTAAAGTGTAGTCATCAATGTACATAACTAAAAGGGTAATGAATCATTCTTAGGTATCACTTGCTCGGGTTTAATCCATTTGCCTTCAGGTTGTTCTTCCGTCTTTTTGTAAGGTTCTGAAATCTTTACCGAAAAGTAAGTAGTTCCTTTTGCGCTTTGCTTTACCCATAACGCTATTTCTTTGTCTTGACCATCTACGTTAATAGTTCCTTTGTAGTCTGGATGCGTGTCCGCCTTTTTCTCGTTTTTGAAGATTGCTCCTCCGTTTACTTTTGTTTCCATTTTTATTTATTTATTTGTTTTACTTTTTCTACTATTTCGTCTTTTTCCATCTTATTCTGATTTAAAGGTTATCCAACTTCTCTTAATAATAAAAACAATTGCATTTCTCCCCAATTATCAAAAAATGCGGTAATT
>RGRP01000093.1 GCA_010021145.1 Candidatus Fonsibacter lacus | reverse complement strand
TCAAAGAATTTTTCTGCTTCGTTTTGGCTGCATTGCCTTTCAATAACTATAAATTCAATAACATCATCCATTGATGGAATTATTTTTTTTGCGTAAGGCGAAGCCGTTTTAATTAACATACTTTCTTCTTTTATTATCTTATCTTCTTTTATCTCCTCTTCTCTTATAGCATTGCTTTTGCTATGCAATTGCATTGCTTTTGCATCATTCCACCGTTTATTTGCGCTTTCCCTGCGCTTTTCAGAAGTAGAATTAAATTCATTTAGTTGTAAATCCAAAAATTTTATTCTTATTTCATCACCTTCAACATCGATTATTCCATTATCAATTAGCTCATTTATTATACTTGCATCTCGTCTGCAATACTTTTGCAGTGCAAATGCATAGCTCATGCATCCAAGTTTAAGCCAATAGCCATCACGAAGATTTAAAAAGCATACAATTGCAGCATCTGAGCAAACTTGAATCTCTCCCTCTAGCCATTCAGACGGTTCATGTTTATAATATGGTAATTCTTTTGCCATTGTAAAAATATAAACCTCATCGGGTCTGCTTGCGGAGGTTTACGAAGACCTATAAAGCAGTTTCCCGACTTGGTTGTTAAATAATTTCTTAGTGATTTTCGTAATTTCCGCTAAGATTTGAACAAATATACAAAATTAATCCTTTCGCTTTTCGTTTTTATCAATCTTTTTGTGTAGTTCTTTTTCGATGTCTATTGAGAAGTGATACGCATAATTCAAGCACGTTAAAATAACATCAGCTAACTCTTCGCCTAAATTGTTATCTTTTCCTTTACGATTAAGTAATGATTCATAAATTACCTCTTCTACCTCTTCCTCAATCTTATGAATAAACTCTAAATCTGTTGTTTTATCTGTTATGTAACCACGCTTCAGAATAGAAGCGTAGTTACGGGTGATTAGATCTTTCATTATACTAAGTCAAATAATGTTGGTACATTAATTTTATATTCAATAGATTTTAAATAAAATAACCCATCATTATAATACTCAGGATTTAACTCTGTGCTTATTGCTTTTCTTTCCATTTCAAGAGCTTTATAAGCTGTTGAAAATAGACCTCCAAAAGGATCATTTATTAAATCTCCTTTCATTGAATATCTATTTATCAATCTCTCTATAATATCAAGTTGTAGAGGACAAATATGTTTTTCCTTCTTTCTATTTGCTTGATTAGTATTTAATGTATTCATTCTATTAACATCAGTCCATACTAGCTCATTATTTGAATGGTTAGGTAAAGTCATAAATAAACTACTTAGCTTTTCTTGCTCTTCTAAAATTTCGCAAATGTTCAAATGTTCTTGAAAACTATAAATATTTTCTATGTTGTGTTTTTTCCAATAAGATGTAATTTTAGAAACATCCATAGTTGATAATTCCTTCATTGAAAAAAATCTATTACCATCAGATTTCCAATAAGCATGAGCATCTAATTGCCAATTTGCTCTAGTATATTCTTCTTTTGTTTTTATGCATGGAACATCTGCGTAGGCATTATCCTTAAATGTTGGGGCTTTTCTAAAAAGTAAAATATATTCTGGCAATCCTACGCCCATCTTAGTAGCATCCTTACATTGCTCACTCCACCCTAATCTATAAGTTTGATTGTTTTCTCTAACTACATCTGTAGTTACTGTTATTTTACCCATTAAATAGAAACCGTGTTTAATAAAATGAGCTACTGTTTTTCCGCTAAAGTCATCTATAGTAGTAAATGAAGTTCCGTTTTGATAACTATATCGAATTCTATCTTTAACGTGAATTGCTGCCACCTTACCTGGTTTTAATGTTCTAAGTAAATTCGGTGTTAAAAAGTCCATTTGTTTAAAGAATTCATCATTACCGTGATTATGCCCCATATCATTATAATTGTCTGAATATTCATAATGATCTCCAAAAGGTATAGATGTAAGAACCATATCTACACTATCTGTTTCAATTTCGTTATGTATTACTACAGTATCTTCATTAAATACTTTAGCATTTCCAATTTGAGAGCTTCTTCTATTTTTAAAAATTTGTCTTTTCATATCGCTTTTTATTTTATCTGTGTTTAATCCGTATTCTCTAACTATATTTATCATTTCTGTTTGAAGTTCAATATGTTTTCTCCATTTGTCTTTTAAAGCTTTTAGAACATCTTGTTCATTTTGCGTATATATAATAAATACATTTACCTCCTTGTCTTGCTTAAATCTATAACATCTATGTATTGCTTGAATAAAATCATTAAACTTATAATCTATTCCAACAAATATCATATTATTGCAATTTCTTTGAAAGTTGCAACCTGAACCAGCTATTTTAGGTTTAGTGCTAAGTATTTGATACTTTTTATGCTTAAAGTCAATTAATAAATCTTCTTTTTCTTTATTTGTTTGAGAACCGTAAACAGATTTTATGTTGTAATTATCTCTAAATATTTTATCAATCATTTGCCTTTCAGATTCTAAATGATGCCAAAGAATCCAATTATCGTTTTTGTTATTTTCAACAATTTCAGCAGCTTTAGAAACCCTCAAATTAATGCTTTCAGATTTTTCACGAGATACATCAACTAAACTTTTTGTTGTATCTTTAAAAAGAATTCGCTCTCCTCTTTTATTTAATATTTCTTTATCTGTTAAATTCTCTACTAATACCTCATTTAAGTTCATCTTAGGTAATAAATACCCTTCATCATCATAACCTAAATCGCTCGGCTTATTTATAAAAATAGCCCAACTACTAACCCATTTCCAAAACTCAGATTTCTTATTTTCATAAAGAGTAAGACTTCCAGCTTTTGTTGAATCTCTTTGAAAGAATCTAGTTAATGCGTGACCTCTATCTATAACACCTAAATAATCTGCATAGTTAAGTATTTCTATAAAATCGTTAGGTGTTGGCGTAGCTGTCGCAACAAATCTATAATTAACATCTTTAAAATGTTTTAAAACATAATTTGTTGTTTCAGTTTTCAAGTTTCGTAAAATACTAGCTTCATCAAATGATACACCTCCAAATAATTCAGCAGTAACATCACCTTTTCTAATTCTCTCGTAATTTGTAACATACACAATCTCACTATCAATAACATCAACAACATCACTATCTGTAATATATTTAATTGTTTTTTTAGGGTAAAGAAATTCTAAATCATCTTTAAACTCTCCGACTACTCCTAAAGGCATAACTATTAAAAAAGGTTTTTTAGTTATGGTTGAAACTTGCACAGCAAGTTCTAACTGCATAATTGTTTTTCCTAGTCCAAAACTTGCAAAAATAGCTCGCCTACCTCCTTCGATTGCCCACTTAACAATATCCTTTTGATGTGGTAAAAGCTTTTCATTTATTTCTTTTTCATTTATTTTTGTTCCGTAGTCTTTTGCCACAACAATCTTCTTTTCTAAAAATTCTAAATATTCCATTTGTTTGTTTTTTGTTTGTTTATAAAATACCTCTGCATGAATCTCGCACACACCTTTAACCTACGATTGTATCCATTACTCATCGGCTAATGTTCTGTAATTAAACTAAGAGGGAAAGAACGTCATTTGTTT
>RGRP01000092.1 GCA_010021145.1 Candidatus Fonsibacter lacus | reverse complement strand
AGAAACATTAATGTTTCTAAATCTGGATGAGAATTATTTTTCATTACTAGAAAGGAAGTTTAAATCCAGGAGGCAATTTTAACCCCCCTGTCACTTTTGACATTTCCTCTGATGATCTCGCTTCAATTTCTTTCTTAGCATTATTAGTAGCTATAATAATTAAATCTTCTAAAACCTCTTTTTCTTCTGTCATTAATTTTGGATCAATATTTATTTTGATCATTTCATAATTGCCATTCAAAATTACTTTCACAGCACCATTACTTGCAACTCCTTCAGCCTGTATATTTTTTAATGAAGCTTTTGCTTCCATCATCTTTTGTTGCATTTCTTGAGCTTTTTTTAACATACCGCCAAAATCCATTACTTAATCTCCTCCACCTCACTAAGTTCTGCGTCTGGAAAGTTTTCTTTTATTTTTTTATAAACTTCGCTTTCAAGCGCATCTTTTAACAATTTTTTTTTATAAATTTCTTTATTTTCAAAAATTGTATTTTTGCCCGTTTCTTTTGATAAAGAAATAATCCATCTTTCACCTGTCCAAAGTTTAAGCTTTTCAGTTAAAGATCTTACAAAATTTTTAGATAATTTTTCATTAAAGGAAATATCAATTTTTCCAGTTTCAAATTTTACTATTCGGACATTTCTTTCTAAATCAAACTTCAATTCAATTTCTTTTTTTTGATTTGTAATTTCTACTAATTTTTCAAATGAATTAATAATCTCAAGTTTTCCGGCTTCTTGTTTTTTCTCTAAAATTCTTGGGTTGTGATCGGCATCTTCTGCTTTTTCTTGTATAACGCTTTTGATTTGTGTTTTTGCCGATATTTGTTTGTTAATTATTGTTCCAGGTTTAATGTTGTTTAAGTTATCTTTATTTTCGCTAGGCTCCGCTATTGCACGTGTATCTGAATTTAAAGCATCCTCAATTACTTGCTCTGGACTCGGCAAGTCTTTCAAATGCACTAATCTCATAATTAACATTTGAAAAGAAAGAAAATGATTTGGAACAAAACTTAATTCTTCAATTCCTTTGAGAATAAATTGCCAGATCATCGAAATATAAGAAAAATCAATATTTTTTGATAGTCCAAAAATTAAATCAGACTCAAATTCAGAAACTGTTAGATCATTTTCAATTTTGCCAAAACTTTTACTTCGAGAAATTAAATAAATAACTTCAAGCATGTCTTGTAAAACTAATTTAGGATCGGCACCTAAATCAAATATTTCTTGAGCTTCTGCAAGAGCTTTTTCCTTATCTCCATCAATTACAAAACGTACAAGATCAATAATTCTTGAACGATCTGCTATACCCAACATAGTTCTAATTGATGTTTCGGTTATCTCTTTACCTAAAACATTAAAAGTTGATATTGCCTGATCTAAAATAGATAAGGCATCTCTTACTGAACCTTCTGATGCTTTAGCAATTAACATCAAAGCTTTTTCATTAATTTTTGCTTTTTCTTTATCAGAAATTTTCTTTAAGAAAGAAATCATTTCTTCAAGTTTAATTCTTCTAAGATCAAATCTTTGACATCTTGAAATAATAGTTAGTGGTATTTTTTTAACTTCAGTGGTTGCTAAAATAAATTTAAGATGAGGAGGCGGCTCTTCTAATGTTTTAAGTAAACCATTAAACGCTTGTTTTGATAGCATGTGAACTTCATCGATGATGAAAACTTTATACTTAGCACTCGTAGGATAGTATTTGGCAGAGTCAATTAATTCTCTGATATCATCAATTCCAGTTTTAGAAGCAGCATCCATTTCTAAAACGTCAATATGATTTGAATTTGTTATAGCCTCACAATGGCAAAAGCCTTCACATTTCTTCTCTGGAGTTTCTGAATTTTTACAATTTATAGCTTTTGCAATTATTCTTGCTGTCGTTGTTTTTCCAACGCCTCTAATTCCCGTTAATAAATAAGCGTTAGGAATACGATCCATCTTAATCGCATTTTTAATGATCTGCACCATTACATCTTGACCTATAACTTCATCAAAACTTTGTGGTCGATACTTTAATGCTAGGCCTTTACGATTATTTTCCATAAAAAACGGGAGACTGAGGACAACCTGAAAAATTATCGTTACGGCTGCTTCTTTTCAGACCTGACCGGATTAGCGTAATCTCCACCTGCCACCAATCTCCCAAAATATTATAACAAGATAATTAAAAAAAAACGACAGCTATAATAATTCTAATATCTAAATGAATTAGCAAAATAAACACCTAAAAAATCTAATTTTTCGGTATGTTTTTTTAAAATAGTCAGTGCTTTTTTTACTGCTAAATTTTCAATATGCCCTTCAATATCAAGATAAAAACTTGCCTGCTTAAAAGAATTTCCAGTTGAAAAACTTTCAAGTTTTGTAAGATTAACTTTATTATCAGCAAATCCGCCTAAAGCCTTGTGCAGTGCCGATGGCACGCTCTTTAGGCGAAAAATACAAGAAGTAATATATTTCTTATTTTTATTATAGGGCTTTGATCTTGCCGAGGCTGACATAATTAAAAATCTTGTAACGTTTCCTTTTAAATCTTCGAAATTTTTCTTTAAAATCTTTAATCCATAAATCTTTGCAGCAAGTGCTGAGGCAATTGCAGACTCAGATTCTATTTGATGTTCTGAAATATATTTTGCAGAGCCAGCCGTATCAGCAGCCACAATAGGTTGTAATTTTAACTTACGAATATTTTTCTTACACTGTCCAATAGCCTGCGCATGACTCCTTACTGTTTCTATTTGTTTAATAGAGGCATTTTTTAATCCTAATAAGCAGTGTTCAACTTTTTGAAAATGCTCTCCTTCTATTTTTAATCTAGAAGAAGATAGTAAATAATGAACATCTGCAACTCTACCTGCTATAGAATTTTCAATTGGAATTAATAATTTACTATTTTTAGTGCTTTTAGTTTTAATAAAAGCATCCTCAAAGGTCTTACAACATATCATAACGGGCTTTTTAAAAATCTTTACTGCTGCTAAATGCGAGTAAGCACCTTGTTCCCCTTGTATAATTATTTTATTAGTCATTTTTCATAATATTTCTTATTTCTTCTAAATCTTCAATAGTATCTACTCCTAAAGGATAAGAATCTGTCAAACCTACTTTGATAGATATATTATTATCCATTGCACGCATTTGTTCTAGGCTTCTACTAATTTCGTTATCACTCCTTTTTAAAGAAATAAATTTTTTTAATGTCTCATATTGATAACCATAAATACCAACGTGATGATAATAAAAATTATCATGATTAATATTTTTTAATCTGAAAAAATCTAAAGCATTTTCAAAATTATTTATCTGCATTTCTTTTTTGGTTTCGACTTTTACAATATTTTTATTTTCTAGATCTTTTTTAGAATTTAGTTCTGTAGCAAGAGTTGCTATTTCATAAGAACTATTCGTCATAAATTTATCTAAAAGTTTTATTGCTGAAGGATTAATGTTTGGCATGTCTCCTTGTAAATTAATAATATTTTTTGGTTTTTTGGAAAAATTTTTTTCTATAGCTTCAAAAATTCTATCAGAGCCTGTTTTATGTTCCTTACTGGTTAAAATACTTTTTCCACCAAAATCTTTTATAACTTTTGCAATTTCTTCGTCTGCAGTAGCAAC
>RGRP01000091.1 GCA_010021145.1 Candidatus Fonsibacter lacus | reverse complement strand
CGGTACGCCATGCGGTAGGGGAGCAGATGGAGGACAGGCGTAAGCTACTGCAGTTGTGCAATCACAGCGCTACAATCTGCAGCGGAGCCCCCACCCGCTCCCTGCTGATGCCCGCCACTGCCCGGACCAGGCGGTGGGTGCTGCCGTGGTTGCCGCCACGACGGACAGGCCTCTCAGCTGCCATGGGTCCCATCGAGGACACGCGCTGGCACCACGGATACGACCGACCAGGGCGCGTGCAAGCGGGTGCAGCTCCACTCACTACCACAGCCACCACAGCGATGACCGCACCAGCAGCAACCGAGCATCGGCCGCTTTGGCTGGCGATGGAACAGGCCGGCATGAACGCCCCCGGCACGCCCCGCGACGCCATCGCGGCCGAGATCCTGGCGCTCAGGGACTGGTTGGACGAGGTGTTTGCTGATGAAATCCCGTCGCAGCTCTACAACCTGCTGACAGCGCAATCCCTGGAGGCCGAGCAGGCCGAGCCACCCGCAGCAGCAGCCAGGCCGGCAACCCTGCAGCTCACGTCCGATCAGCAGGCCGCGATCGAGGGGATCCTCGAAGACATCGCCAAGCGCGGCGCGACCCCTGTGCTGTGCGGCTACGCGGGCACTGGCAAGACGGTCACCACAGCAGCGTTGGTTTCGCGCCTGGCTGATCTGGGTGATCGAGTCATCGTGGCCACCCCAACGCACAAGGCTCGGTCACAAGTTCAGCGGGCCCTGGACAACTGCGGTGCCCATGGCTTTGAGGTTGTCACCGTGGCTCGCCTGCTGGGGCTGAAGCAGGTCCGCGACAACGACACTGGCAAGGAGGTGTTCAAGCCGGACAGCAGCGGCAAGAACATGCTCAACAAGGAGCATGAGTGGGACAGCAAGCTGAATCAGCTGGTGGAAACCACTCCGATCGATGTTGTCATCGTTGACGAGACTTCAATGCTCAGCAGCGACCTTTACGACCTGCTGCTGAGCGAGCTTGATGGCCGTCCTGTGGTGTTTGTCGGCGACGATCGCCAGCTGCTGCCGGTTGGCGAAGATCAGGTCTGCAGGGCGTTCACGGAAGGCAGCTCGATCTACCGGTTGACAGAGGTGCTGCGGCACGATGGCGCGATCCTGAACCTGGCCACCGCCACCAGGCAGATGCCGATCGGCAGGGCTCGGTTCGCCGCTGCGGAAGGTGGCGGGTCGCGAGTGGTGGCCCATCGCAACCGGGAGCAATGGCACAGCGCTTTGCTGGAGATGGCAGCGTCACGGGAGGCTATGAGCGATCCCGACTTCTGCCGGGCGCTGGCCTACACCAACAAGGCCGTGGACGAGATGAACCTGCGCATTCACCAGCGCCGGTACGGGGTCAATGCGCCGCAGTTTGTGGAGGGCATGACCTGCGTAACGGTGGATGCAATCCCTGACCCGATAGCAAAAGGACCGTTGCTGAACAGCACGGTGGATGTGCTGATCCAGGAAGCAAGGCGCGGCCCGCACCAGTTCAAGGATGCTGGCGACCTGCCGACCGATGAACCATGGGACACCTGGGAGCTGAAGGTCACGGGTGATTTCTACCTGGCCAAGACATTTCGCGTCATCGCCAAGGAGCATGAACAGCGCTGGAAGGAATCACTCAAAGCCATTGCCGACCAGGCGAAAGCCGCCAGCGGCAAGGATCGCAAAGAGTTGTGGGATCTGTACTTCTACCGCAAGGACTGTGTCGGCAAACTGCAGCCTGCCAGTGCCCTGACGATCCACAAGTCCCAGGGCAGCACGTTCCGGCATGTGTTCCTGCACTGGAGCATCGACGGATATGGATCAGCGCCGACCGCTCAGCAGAACCAGCTGGCCTACGTCGGCATCACCAGGGCCGCTGACAGCCTGCATGTGGTGGGGGACCGATGACATTCAACGAAGAGTATTTTGACAGGCTGGAAAAGCGCAACAAATGGAACGACACGATTTCCGCTGTGCCGCGCGAGTGGGCCGGTCCGATTGTTGATGTGATTGACACGTTCGAGTACGTCAAGAAAGGTCTTGAGTCTATTGACATTGATGATCCATTTGTGCTGACTGAAGCCGTGCGGATGGTCATTGATCGCCACGACAAAAACGGGTCGAGGGAGGAGGAACTGTGATCCACCTCCGCCCCTACCAATCCACCGCCGTCGCCCAGATCCGCGCAGCCCTAGCCGCCGGTCATCGCTCCGTTCTGTTCGTCCTGCCCACCGGCGGCGGCAAGACGGTCGTCTTCAGCCACATCGCCGAACGAGCGGCAAGCAAGGGCAACCGGATCGCGATCCTCGTCCACCGTGTCGAGCTGCTGGAGCAGGCCAGTGCCAGCCTTCGGGCCCTGGGCGTGCGCCATGGCCTGATCGCTGCCGGCCGGAGCATGGACCTGTCGGCACCGGTGCAGGTGGCTTCTGTGGCGACCCTGGCGCGGCGATTGCACAAGCTCAGCCCTGAGCTGTTCCAGCTGCTGGTGGTTGATGAGGCCCACCACAGCAACGCCGGCACATGGGCGAAGGTGCTCGGCCACTTCCACCGCGCCCGCGTGCTGGGGGTGACGGCCACGCCGTGCCGCTGCGATGGCCGGGGCCTGGGCGAGTGGTACGGGCAGATGGTGCTGGGCCCCAGCGCTGCAGAGCTCACCGACGCCGGCCACCTGGCTCGCGCCCGGGTGCTGGCCCCGCCCGGCATCAGCCTGCAGGGCCTGCGCCGGCGCATGGGCGACTACGACATGCGCCAGGCGGCGGAGATGCTCAGCAGCGGCCAGGCGATGGGCAGCCCGCTGAGTCACTACCGCCAGCACCTGGACGGGCAGACGGCGATCGCGTTCTGCTGCTCAGTGGCGCATGCCGAAGCGGTGGCCCAGCTGTTCAACGACAACGGCGTGCCGGCCGCCAGCATCGACGGGACGATGGACGCCGGCACAAGGCGCCGGCTGCTGGAGCAGCTGGGCACCGGTGCCCTGAAGGTGCTCACCAGCTGCAGCCTGATCGGCGAAGGCGTGGACGTGCCGAGCGTGGCCGGCTGCATCCTGCTGCGGCCCACCCAGAGCCTGGCCCTGCACCTGCAGATGATCGGCCGTTGCCTGCGGCCTGCCCCGGGCAAGGCGCATGCGGTGGTGCTCGATCACGTCGGCAACACCCTTCGCCA
Source organism: Candidatus Fonsibacter lacus (assembly GCA_010021145.1). Taxonomy (GTDB): domain Bacteria; phylum Pseudomonadota; class Alphaproteobacteria; order Pelagibacterales; family Pelagibacteraceae; genus Fontibacterium; species Fontibacterium lacus. The sequence goes on along the minus strand of RGRP01000091.1, from coordinate 507 downwards.
CGGCCTGCCCACTGATGAGCGGGAGTGGAGTCTGGAGGGCGTCAGCAATCGCCAGCGCGAGGCCGCCCCGAGCGTGCGGGTGTGCCCCGCCTGTTTCGCGGCCATGCCCAGCGGCACGCCGCAGTGCCCTGAGTGCGGCCACCAGTTCGTGCCCGAACGCCGGGAGCTGACGCATGTGGAGGGCGAGCTGCAGGAAGTGGCAGCCCGCCAGGCCCGCCGCGCCGAGCAGTCCAGCGCCCAGAGCTTTGAGGACCTGGTGCGCATCGGCCACCGCCGGGGCATGTCCAATCCTCGCGGCTGGGCCCGGCACGTCATGGCAGCCCGGGAGGCCAAGCGTCCGCGGTCTGGGCCGGTGCGGGTGGTGGCGTGACGCAGTACCTGCTGTGGTCTGCTGCTGAGGCCGACTACCTTGACAGCATGGCCGGTGATGTGCCGTTCCCCGAGCTGGTGGAACGCTTCCAGCGGCATGCCAAGCGGCAACGCTGGCCGTACCGCAGCAAGAAGGCC
>RGRP01000010.1 GCA_010021145.1 Candidatus Fonsibacter lacus | reverse complement strand
TTCAGGTACGTGAATATGAATATCTTTTTTTTCAAAAACTGGTGGAATTATTCCATATTCAAGGCATCTGGATCTTACAAAAGATTTAGCAGCTTTGACTGACTCCTGCATTACTTCACCTAATTTTCCAGTAATTTCCATTTTGCCTTTTCCTGGCATAATTACCGACTCTATTGTTAGCAGTTCACCACCTACTTCAGTCCAAGCAAGACCAGTCACAATTCCTGTACCATCTTTATTTTCAATTTCTCCGTATTTAAATTTTTTAATACCAAGATAATCATTAAGATTTTTTTCATCAATTTTAATTATATCTTTAGTTTTTGTAACAATGTCTTTAACTCCTTTTCTTGCAAGTTTTGAAATCTCTCTTTCTAAACTTCTAACTCCAGACTCTCTTGTGTAATATCTAATAATATCTTTTAGAGCTTCATCTGAGACAGTCCACTCTCCTATTTTTAAACCGTTTTCTTTAATTTGTTTTGGCAATAGATATTTTTTAGCTATCTCCATCTTTTCGTCTTCAGTGTATCCAGAGATTCTAATAACTTCCATTCTGTCTAATAACGGCCCAGGTATATTTAAAGTATTTGCCGTAGTGACAAACATTACATTTGATAAATCATAATCTACTTCAAGATAATGATCATTGAATGTTGTGTTCTGCTCTGGATCTAATGCTTCTAATAATGCTGATGAAGGATCTCCTCTGTAATCATTACCAATTTTATCAATCTCATCTAATAAAATTAAAGGATTATTTTTTCCAGATTTCTTCATCATCTGGATTATTTTTCCTGGCAAAGATCCAATATAAGTTCTTCTATGACCTCTAATCTCTGCTTCATCTCTAATTCCGCCTAATGACATTCTTACAAATTCTCTTCCAGTAGCTTTAGCAATGGATTTACCCAAAGAAGTTTTTCCAACTCCTGGAGCTCCAACTAAACAAAGTATAGGACCTTTAATTTTATTAATTCTACTTTGAACTGCTAAAAATTCTAAAATTCTATCTTTTACTTTTTCTAAACCATAATGATCCTCATCAAGAATTTTTTTTGCATTATTAATATCAGTATTTACTTTGGATGTTTTTCCCCAAGGCAATGAAACCATCCAGTCTAAATAATTTCTAACAACTGTTGACTCAGCTGACATTGGGCTCATTGATTTTAATTTTTTTAATTCAGCTAAAGATTTCTCTTCGGCTTCCTTGGTCATTTTAGCTTTTTTTATAGCTTCTTCTAAATTTTGAATTTCATCTTTGCCATCTTCCGTTTCCCCTAATTCTTTTTGAATAGCTTTTAATTGCTCGTTTAAATAATATTCTCTTTGAGTTTTCTCCATTTGATTTTTGACTCTACCTCTAATCTTTTTCTCTACCGATAAAACTTCAATTTCACTTTCAATAAAAGTTAAAAGAGACTCAAGTCGATTTTGTACTGATAAATTTTCTAAAATTTTTTGTTTTTCTACTAAACTAATTTGTAATTGATTAGCGACTGCGTCAGCAACTTTTGATGGTTCTTTTGTATCTTTAATTGTTTCAAGCCCCTCCTCAGATACTTTTTTTGAAACTTTAACTAATTTATCAAATTTATTTAAAACTGCTTTTGATAATAAAGACAAATCTTCCTTACCAACATCATCAGCTAATCTAGAACAAGAGGCTAATAAAAAGTTTTTCTCTTCATTATGATATTGATTAATTTTTACTCTTTCTTTTCCTTCTACTAAAATTTTAACTGTTCCATCTGGTAGCTTTAATAATTGTAATATTTCACCTAAACAACCAACTTGGTAAATTTCATTATCTTTTGGATCATCAACGTCGTGACTTTTTTGTGCAGCAAGAATAATTTTCTTATATTTATCCATTACGCTATTAAGAGCATTAATAGACTTTTCTCTTCCAACAAATAGAGGAACTACCATTCCAGGAAAAACAACAATATCTCTCAGTGGCAATACTGGGTATTGCTCTTGATTGATTTTTAGTGAGTCTTTAACGTCCATAAATTAATAATAGTAATAGTTAAGTTTATAACAAGCTTAACTCTATATGGGGACGTTTAATGTTATTTCAACTGTGAATAACTAGCCGATTTTGCTCTCTTTATTAATAGGCGCGTTTGATGTTTGGTTATTTTTCTTTGAGTAAGTAAGTAACGGTTTTATTTTTCCTTCAACAACGTCTTTATTGATTACAACTTCACTAATATTAGATTGCGAAGGAAGTTCAAACATTGTTTCCAGTAAAATATCTTCTAATATTGACCTTAGTCCCCTTGCCCCTGTTTTTCTAATTAAAGCTTTTTTAGCAATTGCTGATAGGGAGTCTTTTGTAAAAGTAAGCTTAGCGCCTTCAATTTCGAAGAGTTTAGCATACTGTTTAAGAAGAGCATTTTTAGGTTCTTGTAAAATTTTAATTAACGCATCTTCATGTAAGTCATCCAAAGTAGCTACAATTGGAAGTCTTCCTATAAATTCTGGTATTAAACCAAATTTTAACAGATCTTCTGGTTCTAAATCTTTTAATATTTGACCGGTGCTTTTATTGTCATGCTCTCTAATTGTAGCTCCAAATCCCATTGCAGTCCCTTTGCTTCTTAATGATACAATTTTTTCTAATCCTCCAAAGGCACCTCCGCATATAAAAAGGATATTTGTCGTATTAACTTGTAAAAATTCTTGTTGAGGGTGTTTTCTTCCTCCTTGTGGTGGAACACTCGCAACTGTTCCTTCCATAATTTTTAAAAGTGCCTGCTGAACACCTTCTCCAGAAACATCCCTTGTAATAGAGGGATTTTCTGTTTTTCTACTGATTTTATCAACTTCGTCTATATAAACTATTCCTCTTTGTGCTTTTTCAACATTATAATCGGCAGCTTGTAATAATTTAAGAATAATATTCTCTACATCCTCTCCAACGTAACCAGCTTCTGTTAATGTAGTAGCGTCTGCCATGGTAAACGGTACATCTAAAATTTTTGCAAGTGTTTGTGCTAATAAAGTTTTTCCACAACCTGTTGGGCCAATAAGTAGGACGTTAGACTTTGAAATTTCAACATCTTTACTACTTTTAGAGTCTTGATTTAATCTCTTATAATGATTGTGAACTGCAACAGACAAAACTTTTTTTGCTTTATCTTGACCGATAACATACTCGTCTAAAACTTTACAAATTTCTTTAGGCGTTGGAACGCCAGCATCATCTTTAACAAAATTACTTTTGTTTTCCTCTTTGATGATGTCCATGCATAATTCAACACATTCATCACATATAAAAACTGTGGGTCCAGCTATAAGTTTTCTAACTTCATGCTGACTTTTTCCGCAAAAGGAACAATAAAGAGTGTTTTTATTATCTTTGGCCATTTTTAAAATTATCGAATCAGTAAAGTTTTATAAAACAATGACTTGCTTCTAAAAGCAAGTCTAAGTTGAATCTAATATGTATTTTGTGTGTAAATTATATATTTAATCTAACTAATCGACTTTCTTTTCTACTACTTTATCTATTATCCCAAAATCTTTAGCCTCTTCAGGACTCATAAACTTATCTCTTTCTAAAGCTTCCTGAATTGACTTAACATCTTTGCCTGTATGCTTTGAATAAATTTCATTAAGACGTTTTTTAACATAAGAAATCTCATTTGCATGAATTTGAATATCAGTTGCTTGACCTTGAAAACCAGCTGAAGGTTGATGAACCATTATACGTGAATTAGGTAAAGAAAATCTATGACCTTTTTCTCCTGCGGCTAATAGAAATGAACCCATCGAAGCTGCTTGACCAATACAAATTGTTGAAACAGGAGATTTTACATATTGCATAGTGTCATAGATTCCAAGTCCATCAGTAACTATGCCTCCTGGACTGTTAATGTATAAAAAAATTTCTTTCTTTGGATTCTCAGACTCTAAAAAAAGTAATTGAGCACAAACTAAACTTGCAATATGTGAATTTACAGGTCCTACTAAAAAAATAATTCGCTCTTTTAAAAGCCTTGAATATATATCGTAAGCTCTTTCTCCTCTGCTGGTTTGCTCAACCACCATTGGAATAAGAGTATTCATTTGAATATCAATCTGATCTTTCATAGAGAATCAGATTCTACAGTCTTTGCTTATTTTTTACTAATCTTTTTTGTAGATTTTGATTTATCCTCTGATTTTATATCTTTTTTAGATTTATCGTCGTGACTCTTTGCTGACTTACCAGACGATTTAGACTTAAGATTGGATGATAGATTTTTTACAAGTTCTTCTAATTCTTTTTTATTAACTTCTTTAACAGTAACTTTTGCTTTCGACTTAACAAGTTCAACAATTTTATCTTCATATATTGGTCCTCTAAGCCTTGTAATTTCAGAAGGATTTTTTTTATAATAATCGCTAATCTGCTTTTCCTGTCCAGGATACATGCTCATTTGTTTTTGTAATTCTTGCTGAAGTTCTTGTGTCGTCACCTGGATTTTATAATCTTCCCCAATTTGATTTAATACTAACGCAAGTTTTACCCTTCGTCTTGAAATATCTAAAATATCGTCTTCTTCTTCTTTTGTAAGTTTTATGTCTGAATGATCATGACCATGTTTATGGTCATCATGAGGTTCATCTTTGTGAGCTTTTTCGTGAATAAAACTATGTTTTACTATTTCTTGTTCATTTTTTACTAAATCTTCAGGAAGATCAAATTTACAGTTTTCATCTAAATAATCTAAAATTTCTTTTCTAACGATTGTTTCGGTAATTGACGACTGTTCTTTGGACAGTTGTTTTTCTAATAAAATTTTTAAATCATTTAAGTCTTTTGCTCCTAAATTTTTTGCAAATTGATCATCTATAACTACAGATTCAGATTTTTTAACTTCTAGGATTTTGCAATTAAATAATGCAGTTTTATTTGCTAACTCTTTATTAGGATAATTTTCCGGTAAATTGATTTTAACATCTTTTTTATCTCCAACTTTACATGCTAATAATTGATCATCAAAACCTTTAATAAAAAGTTCTTTTCCTAAAATAATTTGAACTTTTTCACCTTTATTACCCTCAAAAGCTTTACCATTAACGGTTGCTTCAAAATCAAAAACTACTAAATCACCTTTTGCAGAATTTTCACTTTCTTTTTTATTTACGTATTTTTTTTGACCTTCTGCTAATAAATTAATTCTATCTTCTAAATCTTTTTTTTCTATTTTTAATTTATAATCAGTTAAAGTTATTTTATCTAAATCGATTTTTTTTATATCTGGAGTCTTTTCTACAGAAATAGTGTATTCTAAATCTTTGTCTTCTCCTGAAGATTTAATCTCAATTTTAGGCTGACTAGCAGGTTTAATTTTATTGTCGGTTAATGCTTGATAAGTATTGTCTTGTAAAATTTTTTCTAGAACTTCACCATACAATGCTTGAGCAAATTGTTTTTTCAATAAATCTACTGGTGCTTTTCCTGGCCGAAAACCTTTAATGTTAACAGTCTTCTGTAATTCGATAACTCTTTCTTCTATTTTTTTATCAATCTCTTGTTTCTTAACTAAAACATTAAGATTAGTCTTTAAACCTTTCGATTCTGATACGGTTACTTTCATATTCTACATGGTGCGGGAGAAAGGACTTGAACCTTCACATCTTTCGATACCAGTTCCTAAGACTGGCGTGTCTACCGTTCCACCACTCCCGCTTTAATATTAATTAAATTTCGATTGGCGAATATAACTATATTATTAAATGCTTTCTAGGATTTATTTATAAAATATGGGATGCAAAAGAATAGTATTTGCTTATATAAAAAGCACATTTGATTATGAAACTCAAACTAGTGATAGGCAATAAAATTTATTCAACATGGTCACTAAGACCTTGGTTGTTGTTAAAATATTTTAACATACCATTTAATGAAGTTCAAATTAAGCTAAGAAATAAAAATACTAAAAAAAATATATTAAAATTTTCTCCTTCCGGAAAAGTACCTTGTTTAATTTATGGCAAGGTAAGAATATGGGATTCTTTATCAATTTGTGAATTTTTAGCAGAAAGATTTAAAAATAAAAATTTATGGCCAAAAAATAATATTGATAAAATAATGGCTAGAAATATTTCTTCTGAAATGCACAGTGGTTTTGCTAATTTAAGAAAAAATTTAAGTATGAATTTTTTAGGAAAAAATCTTAAATTTAAAAATAATAAAGAAACAACAGCTGAAATAAATAGAACTAAAAAAATTATTGAAAATTGTCTAATAAAATCTAAAGGACCTTTTATGTTTAAAAAATTTTCTATAGCCGACGCTATGTATGCACCTGTAATGTTTAGATTTAAAATTTATAATATAAAATTATCATTTATATTAGAAAAATATCTAAACACTCTATTAAATATGAAAGAAATTAAATTGTGGCTACTAGAGGCAAGAAAAGAATTAAAATGATGCGTTACATAATAATTATTACTGCCACCGTTCTACCTTTTGTGATTTATTATTTGCTCGTACATTTGACAAAAAAGGTTGACAAAAAATTCCCTTTAATAACTTTATCATTAATAAGTCTTTTGCTTTTAATATGTTCTTTAATATATTTTAGATTTACGAGCGCACAACCTAAGGGTCTAAATTATACTCCACCAAAATATGAAAATAATAAAGTTGTGCCTTCAAAAATCAAATAAGATTAAATATATTTTTTTGCTAAACGATCTAATGCTTTTGGCAAATTTTTAATTATATCTTCTGCTATCAATCCTTTTTTTATCATTCTAGCAGCATAAGAATGTAGCCATACACCAGCGCAGGCCCCATTAAATGCTGACATTTTATTTTTTCCGATAAGACTTGCGATTATTCCACTCAAAACATCCCCTGAGCCAATTACAGCGAGTTCTTCAGTTGAAAATGTATTGATACAAACTTTTCCATCAGGAGATGCTATAATTGTATCTGGTCCTTTAAAAACTAAAACACAGTTTGCTTGTTTTGCAGCCTTAACTGATTTTTCGATTTTATTTTTAACATTTTTAAGATCTGAAAAAATTCTGTTAAATTCTCCTTCATGAGGAGTAATAATTTTATCTTTATCCAAGATTGAAAATAATTCTTTTGGATTCTTGGTAAATGAGGTTATTGCATCTGCATCTATCACCACGCTATGAACAAATTTAGATATCAACTTAACATTTTCTATTGTTCTTTGATTAACTCCAGCACCTGGTCCTATAAGAAAAGAAGTAATTAAAGATTTGTTTAGAAAATTTTTTAGTTCTTCTGTTGTGTTAATTTCAACTTTTAATAATGAAAAAAACTTTTGATTGTATTTATCTATAGTGTCTTTATTAGCAACTACTGTTACCGCCCCAGCGCCACAACGAATAGCTGCGCTTGAAGATAACAGTGATGCGCCAATATAATTTTTTAATGAACCATAAATATATACTCTGCCTCTGGAATACTTGTGTGAATTATATTTTTTCCAAGGAAACTTTTTATTAATCCATAAATTTGGGTTATTTTCTCTAATTTTATTATTTACAATTTTGTTTAAAGACTTTCTAATTCCAATATCTAAAATCTTTATTGTCCCTGAAAAATAAACTCCAGGAAAAAGCACATGTCCTATTTTTTTACAATGAAGAGCTAATGTTACGTTGGCTTTTATTGCCTCTCCCATCACCTTTCCATTATCACTGTTAATTCCTGTTGGTATATCTATTGAAAAAGTGAACGCCTTCTTCTTATTTATAGCTCTAATTATATTTTTAATGCTAGGGCTTATATTTTTATTTAAACCAGTGCCAAAAATACAATCAACAATGATTGGTTTTGTTTTTTTTTTAAGCTCTTTATGTAAATCATTTAAATTAAAAACTTCACAATTAAGTTTTTTAAAAGCTTTATGATTATCATTTTTTTTATTTTTTAATGGAAGTATTAAAAAAATTTTAACTTTATAACCTTTGTTAAGAAGACTGTTGCTAATTATAAAACCATCGCCACCGTTATTTCCTGGACCGCAAATTACTAGCACTTCATTATTTTTTGAAATATTACCTGATATATAATCTGCGCACTTTTCTCCTGCTGATTGCATTAAAGAAAAAGAATTTTTTCTTAATTTAAATTCTTTTTGTTCTACGGCTTTAATTTCTGATGAATTTAAAATCATTTCTAAAAAAACAATCTACAGTTTAATTTTTACTAACACTATTATGCATACCTGACATAACTAAAAAACAATGGAATTTATTGCTTATAATAATAGTACATCTACAATAAAAAAATAAAAACAAGATTAATAATCAATAAAGGGAGAAATTAATGAGCGCTGCAGCAGACATACTAAAATTAATTAAAGAAAAAGAAATAGAATTTGTAGACCTAAGATTTACTGATCCTAGAGGAAAACTTCAGCATATGACTCAAGACTTGACGACTATTGATGAAGGTTTTTTAAATGATGGAACTTTTTTTGATGGATCATCTATTGCTGGATGGAAAGCAATTAATGAGTCTGACATGATTTTAAAACCAGACTTATCTAGAACATTTGTTGATCCTTTCACTTCTCACAATACTCTAGTTATATTTTGTGATGTTATGGATCCTATAAAAAAAGATTTCTATGAGAGAGATCCTAGATCTATTGCAAAAAAAGCGGAAGCGTATTTAAAGACTACTGGTATTGGAGATACTATTTATTTTGGGCCAGAGCCAGAATTTTTTATATTTGATGACGTTAAAATTTCTAACACTATGCAAAAAGTATCTTTTCAAGTGGATAGTAATGAAGGTCCTTATAATGGTGATAAAGAATATCCAAATGGAAACATGGGTCATAGACCTGTTGTTAAAGGTGGCTATTTTCCAGTTCCTCCTGTTGATAGTTGCCAGGATTTAAGAGCAGAAGCATTAAAAGCAATGAAAGATATGGGTGTTAAAGTTGAGAAACATCACCATGAAGTTGCTCCTTCTCAGCATGAGTTAGGTACAATGTTTGATACAATGGTGCGTAACGCTGATAACATGCAAATTTATAAATATGCAGTTCAAATGGTTGCTCACTCTTTTGGAAAAACTGCAACATTTATGGCAAAACCGATTAAAGGAGATAATGGATCAGGTATGCATTGTCACCAATCTATTTGGAAAGCTGGCAAGCCGCTTTTCGCTGGAGATAAGTATGCAGGACTTTCTCAAGAGTGTCTTTATTACATTGGTGGAATTATTAAGCATGCAAAAGCATTAAATGCTTTTACTAACTCTACTACTAACAGTTATAAAAGATTAATTCCTGGATTTGAAGCTCCAGTTATTCTTGCTTACTCTGCAAGAAATAGATCTGCAAGCTGCAGAATACCTTTTAGTTCTAATCCAAAAGGTAAAAGAGTTGAAGTTAGATTTCCAGATGCCGCTGGTAATCCATACTTAACTTTTGCTTCTATGTTAATGGCTGGTATTGATGGAATTAAAAACAAAATTGATCCAGGAAAACCATTCGATAAAGATTTATATTCCTTATCAGCTGAAGAACTCAAGGGTGTTCCGCAAGTTTGTGGTTCTTTAAGAGAGGCATTAGAAAACTTAGATAAAGACAGAGGTTTTTTAACTTCGGGCGGAGTATTCACTGATGATCAAATTGATGCTTACATCGAATTAAAAATGACAGAGGTATACAATATGGAGCATACTCCTCATCCAGTTGAATACCAAATGTATTACAGCTGTTAATTACAACATTATAAAATTTAAAAACCCCGTATCTAAAAAATACGGGGTTTTTTTTTACCTAAAATAAAATTTACGTCTGTATTTTTTTATAAATTAATCTAATGCTTTGAGTGTGGTAAAAAATAATAATTATTCAGCTAAAGATATAGAAATTCTTGAGGGTCTGGAACCTGTTAGAAAAAGACCCGGGATGTATATTGGTGGCACGGACGAGACTGCATTTCATCACCTTGCAACTGAGATTATTGATAACTCAATGGATGAGGTTACGGCCGGTCATGCAAAAAATATTTATGTAAAATTAAATAAAGATAAATCATTAACGGTGACTGATGATGGTAGAGGCATTCCGTTAGATAAACATCCTAAGAAAAATAAAACTGCACTTGAAATTGTAATGACTACATTACATTCAGGTGGAAAATTTAAAGAAGGAACCTATTCTACTTCAGCTGGATTGCACGGGGTAGGACTTTCAGTTGTGAATGCGTTGTCAGAAAAATTAAAAATAGAAGTTTTTAAAAATTCTACTATTTTCGAACAGAATTACTCAAAAGGAAAACCTTTAAATAAGCTAACTAAAAAAGGAAAATCTAAGATCAAAAACGGAACTCAGGTTACATTTATTCCTGATAAAGAAATCTTTGGAAAAGATCTAAATTTTATTCCAAATAAATTATATAATCTTTGTAAAAGTAAGGCTTATTTAGTCAAAGGGATCACAATACATTGGGAATGCGACAGATCTTTAATTAATAGAAAAGATGACACTCCTAATATTGCAAAACTTTTTTTTCCAGAGGGTATTGTTGAGTATCTAGATAGTGAGACAAAAAATTTTACTAAAATAAATGATAAAACATGTCATCATAAAAATAATTTTGATGACGATAAAGGAAAATTTGAATTTGCTATTCAATGGCATAATGAAATTTCTGAATTTAAAATTTCATTTTGTAACTCTGTACTAACTACTAATGGTGGAACTCACGAACAAGGTTTTAGATCTGGCGTTGCAAAATCCATAAGAAAAATTGCAAAATTTAAGAATAACAAACTAGTAGCAAGTGCAAGTGCTGATGAAATATTATCTAATGCTAGTTATATTTTATCTGTTTTTATTAATAATCCAGAATTTGAGGGGCAAACTAAATCAAGATTATCTTCCGCTTATATTCAAAAATATTGTGATGCCTCTATAGCAAAATCTGTCGAAGATTGGTTTAATCAACATCCAAAAGCATCAAATTCTATTCTTAATTTTATTGAAGGTAAAATAAGAGAAAAAAATCTACTAGATCAAAATCTTGATGTTGGAAGACAAAGTGCAACGAGAAAAATACGTTTACCTGGAAAACTTGCTGACTGTACCAGTTCAAAAGTTGAGGGTACTGAATTATTTATAGTCGAAGGAGATTCTGCTGGAGGATCTGCAAAACAAGCGAGGGATCGAAATTTTCAAGCTATTCTTCCATTAAGAGGCAAAATATTAAATGTTAAAAATTCTAATACTGCAAAAATATTAGCTAACACAGAAATATCAAATTTACTTCAGGCACTAGGCTGTCAAAGAAGAGAAAAGTACATTGATAAAGATTTAAGATATGAAAAAGTAATTATTATGACTGACGCAGATGTGGATGGTGATCATATAGCAAGCCTACTTTTAACTTTCTTTTTCTTTGAAATGCCAAATTTAATTAAAAATGGACATTTATATCTTGCGGTTCCACCTCTTTATAAACTTACTATATCTAACCAAATTTATTATGTGCGAAACGATATTGAAAAAGATAAATTATTAAAGAATCTAAAAAAAGGATCTAAAATCGAAGTTAGTCGATTTAAAGGATTGGGTGAAATGATGGCTCAACAATTAAAAGAAACAACAATGGATATTAAAACCAGATCTTTAATAAGAGTAACAGTTCCAAATAGCGATTATAAAAAAACAAACAAGTTGATTTCAAATATTATGGGAAAAAATGCCGATTTAAGACTGAAATTTATAGAAGAAAACGCGCCAAAAGCTAAAAATATAGACTTATAATATTATTTATAGAAATTTATTTTTCTAATATCGCCACAATTAATTCCATTAAATTTAACAGTAGAATTTACAACTTCATTAGGTTTTGATCTTTTTTCAACAACAAAAGCTTCATATTTTTTATCTGCAAAAGAATAAGCCTCTATTGATAATGAATTTCTTTTTTCTTCTTTAGAAATATTTTTAATTTCTAAAGACATCTGACAAACGTCATTATTTTGTGTTGCTAATGTTGATAATGAATATGTAATATCAAATTCATTTTCAATTGTAACATTTATTGGTTTTATAGGATCTTTACTAATAAATGGAACTTTTGCATCTTTAGAGCAAGATACTAATAGCAAAAGAATAAATAATATTCTCATAATTGTGGTGCCCTCGGCCGGACTTGAACCGGCACTCCCAAAAAGGGCAAGGATTTTAAGTCCTTTGTGTCTACCAATTCCACCACGAGGGCTTTAGTGTTGTAATGCTTATAATGAAATTACATCGGCTTGTTAAGTAAAAATAAATAATTTAACTACTTAATTTTCTTTTAAACTCACGTAAATCTTCCAAAGTGGATTTTTTTTGCGCAGGTTGTCTTAATAAAAATGCTGGATGAAAAGTAGTTAAAATATTAAAATAAGAATTAACAATTTTTATACTTTTCCATTTTCCTCTTACTTCGCTTAATGGACCAATATGATTTAAAACTGCTGCAGCCGCAGTTGCACCAAGCAATAAAATGCATTTGGGGCTTATAATCTTGATGTGTTTAAAAAGAAGTTTTTTAAATTGATTTATTTCTTTTGAAGTAGGTTTTCTATTTTTATCAGGCCTATAATTTACTACGTTAGTGATATAAACAGTTGTTCTGTCAAGATTAACAGTTTCTAAAAGACTATCTAAAAGTTTTCCGGCTCTTCCAACAAAAGGTTTTTGCAATTTATCTTCTGTTCTTCCAGGCGCCTCACCTATTATCATTACTTTTGAGTCTTTATTGCCATCTGAAAAAACTAAATTTTTTCCACAAAAATTCTTCTTTAATTTTAGTATTGATTTCTTTAATTTGGATAACTCATGATCTTTATCCATATTATAATTTTTTAATTTTTTTTAAAATTTTCTCTAAAATAATTTTGCACTCTTGTATTCTTTTTTCTGAATATCCTCGTATAACAAGAGCCACGCCTATTTTTCCTGATTGAAAAAAAGGGTAACTACCAAGACTTAAATCTTTAAATCTCTTTTGTAACTTTCCTAAATCTTTTCCTATCTTACTTTCGGGTAAATGTGCCTGCACAGTAACACTGTGTACTTTTTCACCTCCAATAATTAACTGTTCTACAAAAGGCATCATTGATTGAAGAATTGAGGGAACCCCCGGTAACGTAAAAACATTTTTTACATAAAAACCAGGCGCAGAACTAGAAGGATTGTAAATTAATTCTGCTCCTCTTGGCATCTTTGCCATTTTCTTTCTTGCTAAGTTAAAATAGGAATTTTTATAATGTTTTTCTAAAATTTGATAAGCTTCTTTATTATATTCATATTTTTTTTTAAATGCTTTTGAAATTGCAAAAGCTGTAATGTCGTCATGTGTTGGTCCAATTCCACCTGTTGTAAATAAATAATCATATTTTTTTCTTAATAAATTTACTGAAGAAACAATTTTATTAAGATCATCAGGAATAATTCTGACTTCTTTTAATTGAACTCCTCTTTCATTAAGCCATTTGGCAAGAAATGAAGTGTTAGTATCTTGGGTTCTGCCAGATAAAATTTCATCCCCAATTATTAAAATAGCAGCATAAATTCTTTTTTTTTTATTTCGTGAAAGCATCTAAATGATATTAATACTTTTAATGAAATTTGACAGTCCTCTAATTAAAACAAAGTTCATAAAAAGATACAAAAGATTCTTTGTAGATGTGTTGTTAAATAAAGAAATTCTAACAATACACTGTCCAAATTCTGGATCTATGATGGGTCTTCTTAATGAAGGTGAGTATGCATGGATTTCTGAATCAAAAAATTCAGAGAGAAAATTAAAATATACTCTAGAAATCTTAGAACATAATAACCAAAAAGTTGGTGTTAATACTCATTTAACAAATAGGATTATAGAAGAAGCATTAATTAATAAAAAAATAAAAGAACTTGAAAAATTCAATCAAATCCAGAGAGAAGTAAAATTTAATGATAATACTAGATTTGATTTTTTAGTTTCTAATAAAAAGGAACAGGCTTTTGTAGAAGTTAAAAATGTTACTTTAAAAAGAGAAAAAAATTTCGCAGAATTTCCTGATGCACCAACTTTAAGGGGACAAAAGCATTTAATGGAGCTTATTAAAGCTAAAAAAAAAGATCACCATGCTTATTTGATATTTTTAATACAAAGAGAGGATTGTGATTTTTTTAAAATATCTAAAGATATTGATGAAAAGTACTATGAAAATTTTATGCAAGCTAAAAAAAAAGGTGTTAATTTTTTATGCTATTCAAGTAAAGTAACTGATAAAGAAATAATTCTTAACAAAAAAATAGAGATTAAATTTTAATGAAAATAGAAAAAGAAGAATCTTCTTCTGTTAGAATATATAATGATATTGATTTTAAGGGTTTAAAAAAAGCTGGCAATCTTGCAGCAAGAACTTTGGAATATATAGAAAAACTTATTAGGCCAGGAGTTAAAACCGATTTTATCGATCAAGCTGCCAATAAATATCTAAATGATCATGGCGCTTTTTCTGCTCCTTTATTTTACAGAGGTTATACAAAATCAATCTGCACTTCCATTAATCACGTTGTTTGTCATGGCATTCCTGGTGATAAAGTTTTAAATGAAGGAGATATCGTTAATGTTGATATTACTGCAATATTAGATGGTTACTATGGGGACACTAGTAAAACATTTTCTGTTGGAAATATTTCTGTAAAAGCAGAAAAACTTATTAGTGTGACATACGAAAGTATGATGGAAGGTATTAAGATATTAAAGCCAGGCATTACATTAGGTGACATTGGATTTGCTATTCAATCTTATGCTGAGTCTAACGGTTGTTCTGTTGTTAGAGATTTTTGTGGACATGGAATAGGAAAAACATTTCACGAGGAGCCAAATATTTTACATTATGGAAAAAAAGGTGAAGGAATGAAAATTAAAAAAGGAATGGTATTTACAATTGAACCAATGATTAATTTAGGGGAATATCATACTAAAGTATTACAAGATGGGTGGACCGCAGTTACAAAAGATAAATCTTTATCGGCACAATTTGAACACACAGTTGGTATAATTGATAATGGATACGAAATTTTTACTTTATAATAAAATAGTGTTAATCAATTATATCGTATCTAAATGATCTCAAGATATTCACGCGAACAAATCGCTAAAATTTGGCAACCTGAAAACAAATATAAAATCTGGTTAGATATTGAGATCTATGCAGCAGAAGCGATGGAAAAATTTAAAATCATTCCAAAAGGTATTGCTAAAGAAATAAGAAGAAAAGCCAAAATTAATCCTGATAGAATTGATCAAATAGAAAAAAAAGTAAAACATGATGTGATTGCTTTTCTAACTTCAATAACAGAAAAAGTTGGTCAAAAAGCAAAATTCTTACATCAGGGGATGACATCTTCTGATGTGCTAGACACCTGTTTTAATATTCAACTTTATCAGTCAGGAAAAATTATCTTAAAAGATTTAGAGGATCTTTTAAAAATTTTAAAAACAAAATCTATAAAATACAAAAGAACAGTTTGTGTAGGCAGAAGTCATGGAATTCATGCAGAGCCTATAACTTTTGGACTAAAACTTCTTACTTATTATGCAGAATTTAAAAGAAATAAAAATAGAATGGAACAAGCAATAAATGAAATATCAACTTGTGCAATCTCAGGAGCTGTTGGTACGTTTGCTCATATCAATCCAGGAATTGAAAAATATGTTGCAAAAAAATTAAAATTCAAAGCAGAACCAATATCAACACAAGTAATTCCTCGAGATCGTCACGCTTATTTTTTTAGTGTTCTTGCAATAATAGCATCTTCTGCTGAAAGATTAGCAACGGAAATAAGACATCTGCAAAGAACTGAAGTTTTAGAAGTTGAAGAATATTTTTCAGCTGGCCAAAAAGGTTCTTCAGCAATGCCACATAAAAGAAATCCAGTCTTATCTGAAAATATTACAGGACTTGCGAGATTAATTAGAAGTTATGCTTATCCAGCTTTAGAAAATGTCGTTTTGTGGCATGAGAGAGATATTAGTCATTCAAGTGTTGAAAGAAATATTGGACCAGATGCGACTGTTACTTTGGATTTTGTTTTAGCAAGACTTACTGGTGTAATTCAAAATTTAGTTGTTTATCCAAAAAATATGCAGAAAAATTTAGAAAGATTTAATGGACTTATTTTTTCTCAAAACGTTCTTTTAAAATTAACTCAAAAAGGAATGACGAGAGAACTTGCTTATAAAGTTGTTCAAAAGAATGCTATGAGGACATGGTCTTCAAATGAAAGTTTTTTTGATAACTTAAACAAAGATAAACAAATTAAATCTAAATTATCCACAGATGATCTTAAAAAACTATTCAACATGAATTCTCATTTAAGATACATTAATAATATCTACGGAAGAGTGTTTAAAAGCTGATGGCTAAAGGAAAACAAATATACGAAGGAAAAGCTAAAATTTTGTACGAAGGTCCCGAAAAAGGAACTTTAATTCAATATTTCAAAGATGATGCAACGGCTTTTAATAATAAAAAAAAAGCAATTATTGATGGCAAAGGCGTTCTAAATAATAGAATTTCTGAATTTCTATTATCTCAATTAAATCAAATAGGAATTAAAACGCATTTTATAAAAAGATTAAATATGCGTGAACAGCTTATTAAATCTTTAGAAATTATTCCAATTGAAGTCGTGGTTAGAAATATCGCCGCTGGAACCTTTTCAACTAGACTAGGGATTAGCGAAGGAACAGATCTTAGCAAACCTATTTTAGAATTTTATTATAAAAACGATGAACTTGGTGATCCACTAGTTAATGAGGAACATATTCTTGCACTAAACTGGGCAACTCAAAGTGAATTGATACATATCTCTGAACAGGCTTTGAGAATTAACGATTTTTTAGTTGGATTATTTAGAGGAATAGGAATTAAGCTTGTTGATTTTAAATTAGAATTTGGAAGACAATGGAATGGTGATGACGTTGAAGTTTTTTTAGCTGACGAAATTAGTCCCGATACATGTAGATTGTGGGATGTAAAAGATGAAAGAAAATTAGACAAAGATAGATTTAGAAGAGACCTTGGCGGATTAGTTGAAGCATATCAAGAGGTTGCTCGTCGACTTGGAATCATGCCAGAAGGCTCTAATATTAAAGAAATTAAAACAGGTGTTTCAAAAAATTTAACCGCGTTGAAAAAAAAGTAAAAACTTGAAATTACAAGTCATTGTTACATTAAAAAAGGATGTTTTAGATCCTCAGGGTTCTGTAATTAAAAACTCGTTATCTAATATGGGTTTTAAAAATATTGAAAGTTTAAGACAGGGAAAAACGTTTGAAATAATTGTTAAAGAAAAAAACGAAAAAGTTGCTCTTTCTAAAGCTAAAGATATGTGCGAAAAACTTTTAGCAAATCTTACGATTGAGGACTATTCAGTAAAAGCCATTAAAGAATGAAAGCCAGCGTCATTGTCTTTCCTGGCTCCAATTGTGATCGTGATGTTAAAATTTCCCTTGAGAAGTTTGGCATAAAAACATCAATGGTATGGCATGCGGATACCAAACTTCCAAAATCAGATCTTGTTGTTCTTCCAGGAGGATTTTCATATGGGGACTATTTAAGATGTGGAAGCATTGCTTCTAAATCCAAAATTATGAAAGAAGTTAT
>RGRP01000090.1 GCA_010021145.1 Candidatus Fonsibacter lacus | reverse complement strand
AGGGTTGGTAAAGTTTTTCTAGTGCAACAAATCTTTGTTTTGTATTCTTTAACTAAATTAACGTAATAATGAGTTTTTGTTGCAATCCCTGAGATTAAACCTAAGAAATTAATAGCAGTTCTCTCTGATTTTAAAATAGAGCCAGTTAATCCTTTAATTTCCGCGATAATATCCCCTTTTTTTATAGAGGATCCTTCTTGAACTTTTTTCTTAAATTTCGTTTTTTTATCAATTTGTTTAAAAGCTTCATCTGCAAAATCCAATCCACCAATAATTCCATCTTCATTTGCAATAATTTTTGCAGAAGTAATAGAATTTTTATTTACCAAAAGATCGGTTGTAATGTCTTTTTGCGCTTGATCCTCAAATAAAGAGGCGCCCACAATACTTTTTATATACCCACTAGTGATAAGTTTAGATTTTGACATTCTTTAAGCAACTTTTTGTATGTATTCTTTTTTATTTAGGAATTCTTGTAATTCTTTTAATGTAACTTGTTTTCTAAACAAGAATTTCTCATTGGTATTTGGATAATCACTTCTAAAATGAGCTCCTCTACTTTCTTTTCTCATGTACGCTGAGTAAGTAATTAATCTTGATACTAAAATCATATCTTTAAGTTTAGCTGATAAATCTTTTGCTTCTCTTTCTATTCTGTCAATTTCAATAAATGCTTTTTTAAGTTTTTGTTCATTTCTATAAACTCCGACTAAGTCACTCATGATATTTCTAAGCTGCCAAATATATTTTTTTGCTCTAATTCGTGATGATGTTTTTTCTTTTGGTAAATATTTTTGAAAATTAATATTTTTATCATCCGTATGATTAAGTACTTCATTATTAATAGAAGATGCTATTCTTTTGCCAAAAACAAAAGCCTCAAGTAACGAATTTGAAGCAAGTCTATTTGCTCCATGAGCGCCTGTTGAAGAAACCTCACCACAAGCCCAAAGACCTCTAATCGATGATTTTCCATTTTCATCGACGAATACACCCCCCATATGATAATGAGCGGCAGGAGTTACAGGTATTTTTTCTTTAGTAAAATCAATATTAGCTTTTTTTAAAAAATTATATGCACTTGGAAACATGGTTTCTAGTTTCTCATTTGAAAATTTTCTACAATCTAAGAATGTTGAATGTCCAAGATCTTTTAATCTTTGTAGTTCACGGGCAACAATATCACGTGGAGCAAGATCTCCGCTTAGATGAACTGATTTCATAAATTGATGATCATTTTCATCTACTAACATAGCGCCATCTCCTCTAAGAGCTTCAGTTAATAGAGGCGTTGGATCAAGTCCTACATCCATTCCTGTTGGATGAAACTGCACAAACTCCATGTCAGAAAGAACAGCACCAGCACGAGCTGCCATTGCAATCCCTTCACCATAAATATCTCTTGGATTTGTTGTATGTTCGTAAATACTACCAAGACCTCCAGTTGCAAGAACAACATTAGGTGATTTAAAGAATGTGAAATTATCAACTATATTTTTTCCAACGTGACGACCGATTAATCCAATAACCTTATTATTTTCAGTTATAATTTCATCAATTGTTACATTTTCTAGAATAGTAATATTTTCCAATTTTTGAATGTTATTAATTAAAGTTTTTATAATCTCTCTTCCGGAACTATCCCCGTTTACTTTTAAAACTCTACGTCTGCTATGGGCAGCTTCTTGAGACATTAAAAAATTTTCAAGATGATCTTTATCAAAATTGACTCCCTTTTCTTCTAGAAATTTAATAATTGAAGCAGCTTCTTCAGTGATGATTTTAACAATTTTTTCATCACTTAATCCTGAACTTGCTTTAATGGTGTCGTCAAAATGAATTTTTGGACTATCATCTTTACCAACAGCTGCAGCAATTCCTCCTTGAGCCCAAGCACTTGATGATGCTTCACCTAATTTTTTTTTAGAAATTAAAGTAACTTTTCGTGGATAAAGACAGATTGCAGTCATTAATCCAGAAATTCCAGATCCAACAACAATAACGTCAGTAGTGTGTAAACTTTCCATTAAGCAAGACTGGATTGACGACCCACTTTAATCATACGCTCAATAGGAAGTCTTGCCTTTTCAATGATAGATTTATCAATCAAAACTTCATTTGTTTCATTAACTAAGCAGTCGTAGATTTTTGGTAACTGTATTTTTTTCATATGAGGACATAAATTACATGGTCTAACAAAATTGGTTGCAGGATTTTCAACTTGAACATTGTCACTCATTGAACATTCTGTAACCAAAAACACATTCTTAGGTTTATTATTTTTAACATATTGAATCATTCCAGATGTAGATCCTGTAAAATCAGAAGCTTTAATAACATCCGGCGGACATTCGGGGTGAGAAACAATTACTAAATCAGGATAGTTTTTTCTGAGTTGATTTAATTCTTCGGCAGTAAATTGTTCATGAACCATACATTTTCCGTGCCAAGGAATAATTTTAACTTTTGTTTGTGAGGCAACATATTTTGCAAGATAGACGTCTGGTAAAAATATAACTTCTTTTACTCCTAAAGACTCAACAACTTTTACACCATTTGCTGATGTACAACAGACATCTGTTTCAGCCTTAACCTCAGCCGAAGTGTTAACATAAGTGACCACAGGAACTCCTGGATATTGTTTTTTTAATTTTCTAACATCTTCTGCGTTAATAGATTCAGCAAGGGAACATCCTGCATTCATATCTGGAATAAGAACTTTTTTATTAGGGGACATTATTTTTGCGGTCTCGGCCATAAAGTGAACGCCTGCCATAATAATAATATCTGCTTTAGTTTTTCCAGCTTCGATGGCTAAAGTTAAGGAGTCACCAATAATATCAGCGACCCCATGATAAATTTCTGGAGTTTGATAGTTATGCGCTAAAATAACTGCATTCTTCTTTTTTTTAAGTTCATTAATTTTATAAATATAAGGAGCAAATAGCGGCCATTCTAATTCAGGCACCACAGACTTTATTTTTTGGTAAATACCAGAGGTATTTTTTTCAATTTCTTTTGTAAACTCTAATTGAGAAGTCATAAATTTTTTTAATTTATCAATGATAATTGACTAAGTTATTATAGTAAAATTAATATTTAAATTAGTTAAAACGACGCTATTTGCGGTCATGTTGGAATTGGTAGACAAGCTTGGTTGAGGGCCAAGTGGAGTAATCCATTGAGAGTTCAAGTCTCTCTGACCGCACCATTTAATTAGAGGATCATCCAGTTTGGGATATTTATTTTTATAGATGCAGTTTCTGTCTTTAATTCTTTATCAATAATTAAATTTTTGTTTTCATTATTAATTTTGATTAATGCAAAAGGAAATAAATCATCTATCAAAATTTTTCCAATCTCATAATTGTTTAAAGTAATTTTTTGACCTTCTTTAACTTTTCCATTTATCATTTGTATTGCAAACAATCTTTTATTAACCTTGTTTTTTAAATGCATTCGAGCAGTGTTTTCTTGACCAATATAACATCCTTTTTTTTGATCGATTCCATTTAATTCAAGAAAGTTAGCCTCTAGAGCAAATAATTGATTTTGTAATTTTTGAATATTTTTGGATGGAATTCCAAGATTAAATAATTTTTTTTCTAATAAATTCTTTTCATTTGAAAGTTCTATATTCAAGTCATTTAAAAAATCTTT
>RGRP01000089.1 GCA_010021145.1 Candidatus Fonsibacter lacus | reverse complement strand
TATTTAATGATACCAATTTTTTTTTGTCTTAGAATGATAAAGATGCCACTACCCATAATAATTAATGAACCAAAAATCATGTTTAAAGCAGGAATTTCATTAAATATAAAATAACCTAAAATTATACCGAAAATTATTATTGTATAACGAAATGGCGAAGTCGTTGAAATATTTGCTGTTTTGATAGTTAAAACAGAAAAGTAATAACCAAGGGTTACAAATAAAGCTGAGAGAAAAATATATATAAAAATTTCTAAACTGATGGGTTTATAGTTTAAAAACATTCCAAAACCGAAAAATATTGAAACTGACAAAGAAGTAATAAAAATAATTTGTAAACTATCAAATTGATTTAAGAATTTTCTAGTAATCGTGTCTCTTTGTGTAATAAAAATTGCTGCAATCAGAGGGTAAATAAAAGCAAAACCAAATTTTAAATTATTAGGATCTATAACAATAAGTACGCCAATAAATCCACAAATAACAGCTGTCCATCTTCTCCATCCTACTTTTTCACCAAGAATAAACGCTCCAGAAGCAGTAATTAAAATCGGAGCTAAATTCATAAGAGAGTATAATTCTCCAAACGGAAGGTACATAAGACCTAAAAAGAAAAATATTGCGGCGATAGATTCTATTAACCCTCTAAGATGTAGAGGTTTAGATGTAACAACTTTTAGATTTAATTTTTTTTTATAATATAAATATAAACCTAGAATAACAGTTGAACAGATTCCTCTAATAAAGATTATTTCACCAAGTATTGTAATATCCTTATAAAGAAAAAGAATATATTTTATGAACGCATCGTTAATGGAAAAGAAGAACATACATAAAATCATGTATATAATGCCTATAAATTCGTTATTCTTATTTTTAAAAATCATCTTTGGGTTGAATATTTTATTTATTGATTGAAAACAAATTATAATTGGTATTTAATTTTTTATTAAACTTCTTAACAAAAAAAATTCAATGAAAATAAATCGAAGAAAATTTATGGCATTCGCGGGAGCTTCTGCTGCTGTATTAGGTATGCCAAATTGGGCGTTATCACAGTCAAAAGTGGTATTTGATAATTTAAATATTTTTGTTCCAGCAGCACCCGGGGGCGGTTGGGATGGACTGGGAAGAGCAATAGAA
Organism: Candidatus Fonsibacter lacus; assembly: GCA_010021145.1. GTDB lineage: Bacteria > Pseudomonadota > Alphaproteobacteria > Pelagibacterales > Pelagibacteraceae > Fontibacterium > Fontibacterium lacus. Next base: position 2,539 of record RGRP01000089.1, on the reverse strand, counting down.
GCCGCTTCTAAAGCAGCAGGATTAACAAATTCTATTCAAGTCGAAAATGTCGGAGGAGCCGGGGGAATGGTTGGACTTCCAAAATTTGTGAATGAAAAAAAAGGACAGGGAAATACTATAATGATCGGCGGATCAGTAATGGTTGGTGCGGGCATTACAAATAAGAGTCCGGTAACTATTAAAGATGTGATTCCAATTGCTCGCTTAACTGAAGAAGCTGGAGCAATAGTCGTTCCAACTTCTGGAAAAATTAAAAGCTGGAATGATTTTACTACAGCATTAAAAGCAAATCCAAAAGCTGTTTCTGTAGCGGGAGGCTCAGCTGGTGGAACAGATCATCAGTTACTTGGACTTATAATAAAAGCTTTAGGTGGTAATGCAAAAGACGCTGCTTATGTTGCTTTCCAAGGTGGAGGACCTGCTAATGCTGCAATTTTAGGTGGGCAGGTTTCTGCTGGAATTTCAGGATATTCAGAACTTGAGGAGCATATTAATTCTGGAAAAATGAAAATTATAGCAGTGTCTGGGAATGTAAGAATTCCAGGAGTGAATGCGCCAACAATTAAAGAGCTGGGTTTAAATGTTGTTGCTGCTAACTGGAGAGGAATTTTTGCAGCTCCAGGAGTTTCTGCAGAACAAAAGAATAAAATTACAGATTATATAACTAAACTTAATACTTCAGAACCTTGGAAAAAAACTTTAGTTGAAAGAAAATGGACTAATGTTTTTTTAACAGGAGATGCTTTTCAAAAAGCTTTAAATGAAGATATTAAAAATACAGAGAGTGTTTTAAAAGACCTAGGCTTAGCTTGAACGCTTCACGCTTTTCATTAGTACTTATATTTTTGTGTGGTCTGGCCATTTGGCAGATCACACAAATTCCTAAATCAACACTTTATGATGCAGTTGGTGCATCATTTGTACCAAAATTTGCTGTTGGAATATTTATTTTTTTTGTAATTTTATATGTCTATCAATCTTTAAAACAAAAACTTCCTGACATAGCTGATGATAAAAATGAAAGACCGTTAAAGAATCCGATCAATCGTCTTAGTTATTTTTTAATTGGATTTTTATTATTTGTATTATTAGTTAAACCAATAGGTTTTATTTTATCAGGTTCTTTATGCGGTCTTGGAATATCAAAATCGTTTGATACAAAAATATCAATAAAATCTTTTATAATAAGCTTTTTGATCGCTGCCAGTGTTTGGATTTTATTTTCAATTATGCTTTCAGTTAATTTAGGTCCTGCTTTTTCATTTAAAATATGAATTATTTCGAACAATTAATAAATGGTTTTGGCAATGCATTAACACCTTCAATTTTAATTTATGGATTTGCAGGTTGTTTAGCTGGAACTTTAGTTGGTGTTCTGCCGGGAATAGGGCCAGCATTAACTATAGCTTTATTATTACCGCTTACCTTTAAAGCCCCAGCCGTTGCAATGTTTGTTTTGTTTGCAGGAATTTATTATGGAGGAATGTACGGAGGGTCAACAACTGCAATTCTTCTTAACACCCCGGGAGAGTCCTCAAGTGTAGTAACCTCTCTTGAAGGAAATAAAATGGCTAAACGAGGTTTAGCAGGTCAGGCTTTAGCAACGGCTGCGATCGGAAGTTTTGTTGCAGGAACGATCGGCACTATTGCACTTACTTTTTTTGCACCAATCGTCGTTGGTGTTGCTTTGACTTTTGGTCCGGCAGAATATTTTAGTTTGATGGTTCTTGCCGCAGTATCAGTGACAGCTGTTTTAGGAAATTCAGTTATTCGTGGAATGATTAGTTTAAGTTTAGGAATTATAATTGGTTTAGTTGGAATTGATCTTCAATCTGGGCAGCCAAGATTTACTTTTGGTGGAGTTATGGAATTATTAAATGGAGTTGAAGTAGTAGTTGCGGTTGTTGGATTATTCGCAGTAGGTGATGCATTATTTTTAGCATGGCAAGGAAGAGAAAAAAGTAAAAAGACTGTAATTATTTCTCCAAAAAATAAATGGTATAATTGGATGAGAAAAGAAGACTGGAAGAGAAGTTGGAAACCTTGGCTTCGTGGATCTTTTTATGGTTTTTTTATAGGAGCATTGCCAACAGGGGGCGCAGAAGTTCCAACTTTATTAAGTTATTATACAGAAAAAAAACTTAGTAAAAAACCAGAGGAGTTTGGAAAAGGGGCAATCGAAGGTGTTGCTGGACCTGAAGCCGCAAATAATGCAGCGGCAGCAGGAGTATTAATGCCTTTATTAACATTAGGAATTCCAACATCAGCAACTGCAGCGGTATTATTATCCGCTTTTGAGTCTTATGGGATTAGGCCGGGACCTACTCTTCTTACTCAGCAGTCAAATTTAGTCTGGACCTTGATTGCAAGTCTTTACATAGGAAATGTAATTTTATTAATACTTAATTACCCTCTTGTTGGAATTTGGGTAAAGATACTGAAAATACCTTCACAATGGCTTTACGTAGGAGTGATTATTATTTCTTCAGCGGGTGTTTACGGAAATGGAAGATCTTCTTTTGATTTAGCTTTATTATTC
>RGRP01000088.1 GCA_010021145.1 Candidatus Fonsibacter lacus | reverse complement strand
GAATCTAAAGAATTAATATCAAAAGAACTTTTTAATATAGAGCCTATTTTGATTAATAGCTCTCTTTTGACGGCACAACAAAGAAAAAGATTATATTGGATTTCAAAAAGAGTTGACTATTGCAATGAATGTTCTAAAATATCAGAACTAGCTAATACTAATTTAATTATAAATAATAATGACACAAATGCGAAGTCGGGAATATTGGGAAAAACACAAGATGAGAGAAAGAGAGCGGTGGAGACGGAAAGCGGAGACAATAACCAAGATATGCAAGGTATGTCAGAAGTCTTTTTCTCAAAGAGAAAGACCAGGCACAACCAAGACTTGCTCGACGGTATGCCAACAAAAGAACAAGAAGCAAAACGACAAAAGAAGGGATGGGGAGAAAAAAAAATTATATGGGCAGAAATACCAAAAGACAAACAAAGTTGCGTTAGCGGAATATCAAAAGAAATACAGAAAAGAAAAGAAGGATATTGTCTCAAAATGGGAAAAGAAGAGATCACAGAATCCAAAACGAAAGATGTATGTCGCAATGAGAGATTCTTGGAGGAGGAGCCAAAAAACAATAAACCTGATAGGAAATCAAGATTTATTAAGGATTTACAAGGAGCTAGGTCAGTCTTGTGTAGTGTGCAAAACAACAAAGGATATAACTATAGATCATATAGTCCCAATCTCAAAGGGAGGCACAAACAACCAAGAGAATCTACAGATACTGTGCCGCAGTTGCAACTCCAAGAAGAGAGACAAAACTATGAAGGACTTTTTAATAGATGTTCAGGATGTGATAAACAAATACCTTTAACTTACAAAAAAGTAGAAATAGAACAACCAGAAGACAAAGGGATTTTGTTAAAAGATATTTTAGAAACTGGCTTACCATACTTAGAAAAGTCTCAAACATTGACAGCAAGTTATGGCAATGCTCAGTTTAATAATAGCTTAGCAAAACATCAAAGAACTATGGTTGCCGAACCTATATTATATAACAAGTATAATCAAAGAACATTAAAAGATAAAAGTGCAACACTTACAACTGGTTGTGGTAGTATAGGAACAATTGGCGGAATGGCTGTTATTAGTCCAATTAGATTAGGACATTTTAATAATGGCAGTCAAACTGACAGAATATACTCTGTTAATGGTAAATATGTTTGTCTAGGTGCTAATGGTGGAGGAGGAGGTGCAAATACTGGACTCTACAAAATAGATTTGCCAGATGGAGATTATACCATTAGAAAACTTAAAACAACGGAATGTGCTAGATTACAAGGCTTCCCAGACGATTATTGTCAATCAATTAGTGCAACACAAACATACAAATGCTATGGCAATTCTTTCACAGTGCCAGTTATAAAACATATTTTAGAATATTTATTTTTAGAGGTTTAGTAGTAAAAAAAGAGTAAAAAAGACATAACTCAATACTAAAACGCATAGTTTGCGCTAATTGCAACGGCTCTTTCCATAAATATTTCTTTGGATTTAAAATAATAATCCATAGAAACGGAGAAATTATTGTCAATTAAATAGTAAATAGATGCTCCGGGAATAAGCATTGAGTTTTTCTTGCCACCTAACAAATTAGAGCCACTATAAATCTTTTCCTCGACCTGTACATTAGCCAAGTTAATTGTTGGCAAGAATTTTCCTACTTGATAACCTAATCTAATAATATCAATTTTAGTATCAATTCTAGCGGTAGCTGGAAGCCCGCCTTGTCTAGTTAATACATTAGCGGTTTGAGGTCTATTTAAAATTCTATTGGTTTGAGCAATCACATTAAATTTATCAACTTTTAATTGCATACCAGTTTGTAAATCAAAATAGGTTTTAGTTTCAGTGATAAATTGAGGGTCTTGAATGTCTGGTGTCAATAATTGACCAGAGACCATAAAATTTACATCGAAGTCTTTAGTTATATTGATTGCATTTGCAGAATTTATTGCAATCAAAGATAATAATAATTGTATAATAAATATTTTTTTCATTTTTTGTTTATGATTTGTTAATAAAAGGGTAGTGTGGTTAATCTCTATTTGCACCAATTTTTATTTTTTTTATCGCCAAAATATGCAACAGCTAAATTTTTTTTAATTAATTCATCACCAACATTTAAATCATTGACAAATACTTTAGCGTCTATACGACCGCCGTATTTATCCCACTTAATATCGGTTATTTTTATAATTTTATTTTCAATAAGTTTTTTTGTTAATTCAGCTGCTTTTAAAGCTAAATCTTTTTCTTTTTTACATTTACCCTTTTTTTCTGGCGTATCTATACCTAAGATTCTTACACTTAATCCTAACTCTCTAAGAATACTTGATTTTTCGCTTGTATCAATAACAAAAGTATCGCCATCAGTAACTCTAATTACTTTTTCAATAAAATAATTTTCAGCTTTGGCGGGTGATATTAATAGTAAGAAAATAAAGAATAAAATCATATTATTCAATGGTAATTTTGGATAAGTTAAACTCTTGGTCATTGTCGATTATGTTTAAAATTATCGGCTTTTTTTGAGTTATGTTGTAAAAATTATTAAAAGCCTTTGTACTATCAGCGAGCCAATATTTAAAACCATTAAAGTTTTTTACAAGTCTTGTTCCAAAAATAATACAGCCTTCAATATCATTGATAGAATTTCCAGCGTGTAGTCTTACGCCTTCTCTATTTTTAATTTTTAATACTAAATACAAATCTTTTTTAAAACGTGGTGAATAGGTCATTTCGCATTTATAACGACCCGCTGGAATACAGCAAGATTCGTTTATAGTGGTGTTTGGTTTGTCGCTATAATTTGTCAAACCATTGAAATATTTTGGTCTTTCTAGTGTATAACAAATTGGTTTTTCGTAGTTTTTACACGCAAGAATAGAATCATTGCTTAAAGGATAATCATCAATTGTCGCTTTAAGTTTAATTTTTTGATAAAGCCTCCCAATTGTGGCATCATTTCCTTGTTCAGTATAAAACCTGTACAAGTTAAATTCTAGCGGTTGTGATTTTTTTCTGATTTTATTTATTATCCACATTTTTTTCTGATTTAAACCTTTCAAAACATTGTGTTTGCAAAGAGGATTCGATACACCCGCACTCTTTAATAGATTGTATTTGTATTAAAATTAATTTTATTGGTTTAAATTTTTGATTGCCATATACTAACTCAGCATGTTTCCACGTTATATCTGGCAAATTCTCACAATAATTATTTGTCGCCAAATATTTGTTTGAGCAACCTATCGTCATCATAATTAGTGCTAGACTCAATCCTTTTTTTAATAATTTCGACATTTTGTTTAACATTTAAATTTTGATTTTTTACTTCTTCCTCGATTTTTTTATATTCATCAATTTGTTGTACAAGTTTTTCAACTTCTTTGCATTTCCAATATAACAGAAGGCAAGCCATAATTAATAAAGTAATACGAGCAATTAGAATATATTGATTAAAGAAGTATTTTAATTTATAAATCAAATTTATCATTTTTTAAATAATCCTTTTATATCAATTATATTTGCACCTAAAATAGAAAGTTGCACGCCTGCAACGAAAGGAATAAAGCCTGCGAGTAGGCGTACAACATCTCCTGTTATTTTTTCATCATGCACCATAGAAAACTTAAAAATTATTGTCAATACTAAAATTTCATATAATAAGGCTAGTATAAATAATATTAC
>RGRP01000087.1 GCA_010021145.1 Candidatus Fonsibacter lacus | reverse complement strand
CCCATTCCGCCCATACCACCCATTCCGCCCATACCACCCATTCCGCCTGGCATTCCTCCGCCACCTGAATTAGAATTTTTATCTTCAGGTTTATCTGCGATCATTGCCTCAGTTGTAATGAGCAGTCCTGCTATTGAAGAAGCATCTTGAAGCGCTGTTCTAACAACTTTAGTCGGATCGATAATACCTTTCGCGAACATATCGCAATATTCACCGCTCTGAGCATCATAACCTTGAGAAGGTTTTTTACCTTCAATAAGTTTTCCAACAATTACTGATCCATCGACACCAGCATTGCTTGTGATTTGTCTGATTGGATATTGTAAAGCTTTTCTGATTATTTCAACGCCAGCTTTTTGATCATCACCTTTTGGTTTTAAATTATTTAAAGCTTCAGAAGCATATAATAATGCACATCCACCACCAACAACCACACCTTCTTGTACAGCTGCTCTAGTAGCATTAAGCGCATCTTCTACTCTATCTTTTCGCTCTTTAACTTCAACTTCTGTGGCACCGCCAACTTTAATAATAGCAACGCCGCCAGCAAGTTTAGCTAATCTTTCTTGTAGTTTTTCTTTATCGTAATCAGAAGTAGTTTCTTCAATTTGTTTTCTGATTTGACCACATCTTGCCTCTATTTCAGATTTTTTACCTGCGCCATCAACAATGGTTGTATTATCTTTATCAACTCTAATTTTTTTACATTGACCAAGATCTTTTAACTTAACATTTTCAAGTTTAATACCTAGATCATCAGATATAACCTGACCACCAGTTAAGATAGCAATATCTTCTAGCATTGATTTTCTTCTATCACCAAAGCCAGGAGCTTTAACAGCTACGACTTTTAAACCGCCTCTTAATTTATTTACAACTAAAGTTGCAAGGGCTTCGCCTTCAACATCTTCAGCAATAATTAAAAATGGTCTGCTAGATTGAACAACTGATTCCAATAAAGGAACCATAGGCTGTAAATTAGTTAATTTTTTTTCTGTGATAAAGATTAATGGATCTTCTAATTCTGCAATCATTTTATCAGCATTAGTAATAAAGTAAGGAGATAGATAACCTCTATCAAATTGCATACCTTCAACTACATCAAGTTCTGTTGAAAGACCTTTTGCTTCTTCAACTGTAATAACCCCTTCATTACCAACTTTTTGCATCGCTTTTGCAATCATATCTCCAATTTCTTTTTCACCATTAGCAGAGATAGTTCCAACTTGTGCAATTTCTTCGCTAGTTTTTACTTTTTTTGAACTTTCTTTAATTCTTGTGATAACTGCTTCTACTGCTAAATCAATTCCTCTTTTTAAATCCATTGGATTCATTCCAGCAGCAACATACTTACAACCTTCTCTTGCGATTGCTTGCGCTAAAACAGTTGCAGTTGTAGTACCGTCACCAGCTTCTTCATTAGTTTTGCTAGCAACTTCCTTAACCATTTGAGCTCCCATATTTTCAAATTTATCTTCAAGCTCAATTTCTTTTGCAACAGTTACTCCATCTTTAGTTATTCTAGGAGCACCGAACGATTTATCTATAACTACATTCCTTCCTTTTGGTCCCAGTGTTACCTTTACAGCATTTGCAAGTATATCAACCCCTTTTAACATTGCATTTCTTGCATCTGTATCAAATCTTACAATTTTACCTGCCATTTTTTTTCTCCTTTTTTATATTTTATTTATTTCTTTTTAGACATGATGCCCATGATGTCAGACTCTTTCATGATGCTATATTCCACGCCGTCAATTTTAACTTCAGTTCCTGACCATTTTCCAAATAGAACAAGGTCTCCAACTTTAACTTCCATTGGTAAAATTTTTCCATCCTCAGTTTTTGCGCCAGGTCCTACAGCAATAACTTTTCCCTCAGAGGGTTTTTCTTTTGCTGTATCTGGTATGATTATTCCACCTGCTGTTTTTTCTTCTCCATCCAAAGGCTGAACAAGAACACGATCATGTAAAGGTCTAAAGTTCATTAATTTAATTCTCCGTAAAATTAGTTGTTAATCAAAATGTAACTCCGTACATTAATGTACGGTTGCTATATGATGACTCCTCTATTAAATTTCAAGGGGTGGATACTACAATAAAACGTTTAAAAGACTATATTTTCTTAGTTTTTTGCAATCTAATTTAAGTAGAAGATATAAAATTATACTTTATAAAGTAATGCTCTTATGGCGTTAAACAAAGATTTTATTAAAAAAGATCAAAAACAAAACCTTAATTATAAACCTAATGATCTTGAAGCTTTTTGGATGCCTTTTACGGCTAATCAGGACTTTAAAAAAGATCCAAGAATAGTCTCAAAATCTAAAGGCATGTACTATTATACTCCAAATGGAGATAAAATTTTAGACGCAGTTGCGGGTTTATGGTGTTGTAATGCGGGTCATAATAGAGACGAGATTGTAAAAGCAATTCAAGAACAAGCCGCTGAATTAGATTTTGTTCCTTCATTTCAAATGGGACATTACAAGGCTTTTGAGTTGAGTAATAAGTTAACGGATATTTCTCCAGAAAATTTAAACCATGTTTTTTATAGCAATTCTGGCTCAGAGGCTGTTGAAACAGCTTTAAAAATTGCTTTAGCTTACTATAGAACTATAGGCAAACCATCAAAAAGAATTTTAATAGGACGCGAGAGAGGTTATCACGGAACAGGATTTGGAGGGTTGTCGGTTGGAGGTATAGTTAATAATAGAAAACAATTTGAAAGATTTTTGCCAGATGTTTATCATCTTCCTCATACACATAATCTAGAGCATAATTCATATTCCAAAGGGCAGCCTGCATGGGGAGCTCAACTGGCCGATGATTTATTAAAACAAATTGAGAAACATGGAGCAGACAATATTGCAGCAGTTATTGTAGAACCAGTCGCTGGATCAACAGGAGTGCTGATACCACCGGTTGGTTATTTAGAAAGATTAAGAAAAATTTGCACTGATAACGACATATTTTTAATATTTGATGAGGTAATTACTGGATTTGGAAGATTAGGAAAACCATTTGCTGCAGATTTTTTTAATATTGAACCTGATCTAATGACTATAGCAAAAGGATTAACTAGTGGGACTGTCCCAATGGCTGCAACTTTTGTTTCAGATAAAATTTACAAAACATTTATGAATGGAGATCCTAAAGTAATTGATTTTTTTCATGGATACACTTATTCAGCACATCCATTAGCATGCGCAGCAGCTATTGCTACTCTCGATGTTTATAAAAAAGATAACTTATTAACCAGAGCTTCAGAAATTGCTAAATATTGGGAAGATGCTTTACATTCATTAAAAGGAACTAAACACATTATAGACATAAGAAATCTTGGATTGATAGGAGCGGTGGAATTGGAATCTATTTCGGACAAACCATCTAGAAGAGCATACAATGTTTTATGTGAAGCTTTTAGAGATCAAAAATTATTTGTAAGGGTAACGGGAGATATTATTGCTTTATCTCCTCCTTTAATTATTCAAAAGCAAGAAATAGATTTAATTGTAGAAAAATTAAAGAAGACAATTAGTTCTACACAATAATTTTAGATTTATGAATAATCCTGTTTTTTTAAGCGGGTTAAATAAGATTTATTCACGTTTTGATATATTTTTTGTTGATCTTTGGGGCGTTGTTCATAATGGAGTGGAATGTTATTCCAATGCTTTAAAAGCCTTAAAAAA
>RGRP01000086.1 GCA_010021145.1 Candidatus Fonsibacter lacus | reverse complement strand
CCTAGCACTAGATTAAGAAGAAATAGAAAATCAGAATGGTCTAGACGATTAATAAACGACACTTACCTTGATAAATCTGATTTTATACTGCCTATTTTTGTTTGCGAAGGCAAAAACAAGAGGCAGGAAATTAAATCCATGCCTGGAATTTTTAGATATTCCATAGATAAATTGGACGAAATAATTTCTAGAGCTTCAAAAAATGAAATACCTGCTGTTGCTATTTTTCCTCTCATAGAAAGTTCTAAAAAAAATAACAAGGGAACAGAAGCTTTAAATAAAAATAATGTAATTTGTAATGCCATCCATCAAGTCAAAAAATTAAATAAGAATATTGGTGTTATGTGTGATGTAGCCTTAGATCCTTATACTTCTCATGGTCATGATGGTCTCATTATCAATAATGAAATTGATAATGATGAAACAAACAAAGTCTTAATTAAGCAGGCATTAATTCAAGCGCAGGCCGGCTGCGATATTATTGCGCCCTCTGACATGATGGATGGAAGAATTGGCCTAATAAGAAATGCTTTAGAAAAAAATAAATTTTTTAATGTTCAAATATTATCTTATGCAGTTAAGTATGCGTCCAATTTTTATTCCCCTTTTAGAGATGCAGTAGGCACTTCTTCTACGCTTAAATCGGATAAGAAAACTTACCAAATGGATTATAAAAATTCAGAGGAAGCTCTATTAGAAGTGAAATTAGACTTAGATGAAGGAGCTGATTTTGTAATGGTTAAACCAGCCTTAGCCTATCTTGATATTATTTATAAAATTAAACAAAAATTTAATGTACCTGTTTTTGCTTACAATGTTTCTGGAGAATATAGTTTGCTTAAGAATGGAATTAAATCATCTTTAGCAAAAGAAGATATAATCCTAGAAGTAATTTATAGCTTTAAAAGAGCTGGCGCGAATGCCATTGTTTCATACTTTGCTAATGAAGTAATAGAACAATACTTATCCTAATAATTTTTTATATTTGCTTGCAAAATAGATTAAAGGTTTTGCTTCCTTTTTTAAATTAACTTTAAAAACTTTTGCAACAAAAAATAAATGATCACCAATATTTATTTTTCTTACTGTTTTACAATTAAGTTCAGCAAGATTATGTTTTAATAAATTATTTGCTAGCGGTGTATTCATTTTAATTTCATTTTTTGATGAAAAATAATTTGAAACCTCAATTTGTTTTGCTGACAAAATATAAATATTAAAAAACTTTAAATTCTTAAATTTTTTAAAACTAGAAGCTGTTTTATCTAAACTCCATGAAATATAAGGAGGTTTTAAAGATATTGATACAAAAGAATTAACCGTAATACCCGTAATTAAATTATTTTTATTTTTTTTGGTTACAACTGTAATTCCAGTTGCGTATTTTGATAAAACTTTTTTATATTTAGAAATATTCATAATTTTATAAATGACATCTAATATTATTTTCAAAATTTCTATTCATAATCTGATTTTTATAATTCTTAATAATTTTTCCTGACTGGGCTCTTTTTGCATAATTATTCTCAATGGTTGATTTATCAAAAAGAGTTTTATCTGCTTGATCTTTTATCACTGACTTTGAATTAAACGTTGTCGCATTAATAACCTTTAAAGATTTACCTTTTACCAAAATAACTCCTCTGCCCTTATCTAGCTTCGGAAGCTCGTTAATATTAAATGCCAGCATTTTATTTTTTCCATCCACATCACAAATAATTGCTATGGAATCTGAATCTTTTACTGCTTTAGAAACTCCAATAACAACATCATCGCCTTTCACATTCATCACTTTTTTTCCAGTTTTTTTATTCGTTTCAAGATTTTTCCCTAATGTAATAAATCCGTATCCATTTTTAGTATAAATAAAAATTTCATCTTCACTATCAAACCTAAAACTATCTACAATTTTTTCATTATCCGTCAGAGATAAATAAGAAGAAATGGGTCTTCCCGTAGAAGAGCCCGTTAAAATATTATCTGCTTCAATTGTGTAAAATTTACCAAAATTTGAGACTAATATAATTTTATCATTCGAGCGTGCGTGAATTAATAAAGAGTTATTTTCATTTCCAATTTGCTCTTCTAAATTTTTTACAAATGATTTTTGCGATTTAACAAAGCCATTTTTAAGAATAGTAATTGTAAGAGGATCATCGGATTTTATTTCATTATCAAAGGTTTCTTCATCAACGCTTCCAAATTTAGCTAATTGGGTTCTTCTTTTGCCTAATAACGGATCATCCTTAAATTTTTTAATCAAAAAATCTATCTCATTATCAATCTCTTTTTTTTGCAAAGATTTAGAAGATAATAATTTTGTTAAAAAGTTTTTTTCTGACAATAAATCTTTATATTCTTGCTTAATCTCTTTCTCTTCTAACTTTCTAAGATTCCTTAAACGCATATCTAAAATTGCGTTTACTTGATTTTGTGTAAATTTAAATTTTTTTATTAATTGTATTTTTGGATCTTCTGCGTTTCGAATAATTTTAATAATTTTATCTAAATTGTGATAAACTTTAATAAACCCAATTAAAATTTCTATTCTATTTTTAATATTTTTCAATCTAAACTCAGATTTTCGAACTAAAACTTCATATCGATGAACTAGAAAGTTTAACAAAACTTCCTTAATAGACATTACTTTTGGCTGAAGTTTTGAATTTAATACGTTCATGTTTAAAGGAATTCTTACTTGAAGGTCTGTTTGTCTAAACAAACTTTCCATTAATACTTCCGGCTTAACATTTCTATTTTTGGGACGTATAACAATTCGTACTAACTGATCAGATTCATCAATAACATTATCAATTAATTTATTTTTTTTACTTATAATTAGATCTGCTATTTTTTCTATTAAAGTTGATTTACTAACCTGATATGGAATTTCATTTATCGATATCTGATACTGACCTCTACCTAAATCTTCAATTTTGTAAGAAGACCTGAGTTCAAAAAAACCTTTTCCACTTGTATAAGCTCTTAGGATTTCAGATTTGTTATTGTTGAGCATGCCTCCGGTTGGAAAATCTGGACCTGGAAGTACTTTTAATAGTTCTTTAATTGAAACATTTTTATCATGATTAACAATTTTTAATGCTTCACAAATTTCAACAATATTATGAGGAGGTATGCTTGTTGCCATACCAACTGCAATTCCAGATGCCCCATTTGCTAATAAGTTTGGAAATTTTGCAGGGAATACTAATGGCTCCTGTAAATCACCATCGTAGGTGCTTTTAAAATCAACTGTTTCTTCATCGATATTTTCTAGCAAAAGCTCTGATATTTCAGTAAGTTTTGCTTCCGTGTATCGCATTGCGGCAGCATTATCACCGTCAATATTTCCAAAATTTCCCTGTCCATTGACTAATGGATATCGAATTGAAAAATCTTGAGCTAATCTTACTAATGCATCATAGACCGACTGATCTCCATGCGGATGAAATTTACCGATCACATCACCAACAACTCTAGCAGATTTCTTGGGTTGTAGTTTTGATCCTAAATTTAAAAGATACATTGCATAGAGTAATCGACGATGAACTGGCTTTAAGCCATCTCGAACATCGGGTAAAGCTCTATGTGTAATCGTTGATAATGCATACGCTAAGTACTTTTGACTAAACTCAGTTGCCAACGATGCGTTTAAAATATTATCTTTATTTTTCATTAAAAAAATTTTCTAATTTTATTCTGTAATAAGGAAACTTAAC
>RGRP01000085.1 GCA_010021145.1 Candidatus Fonsibacter lacus | reverse complement strand
GTTTTTCACATTTAGGTGAAAATTTACGTTTTGAAGGAGAAATAGACTGCAAAGGAGAAATTGAGATTGCTGGAAAAGTTAAAGGTAATATTAAAGCAAAAAAATTAAGAATATTAGAAACTGGCAGTGTTAAAGGATTAGTCCAAACAGATGAAGTTGAAGTTTTAGGTCATATGATTGGCAATATCGAATCACAGAATATTTATATTGGCAACAAAGGAGTTATTAGAGGAAACATTCATTTTGAAAATAACTTAACCGTTTTAGAAGGCGCTGATATTTCTGGTCATGTACAAAAAAATAAAAAAGAAAAAGCGAAGAGATCAGATACTGATAAAGTGAAGTATTTAGAGGACAATAGAGCGGCTTCCTGATCTTTTTGGTGAAACAAAGCCAATTTATCATTCAATAAAGCTTTAAATAAGACTGTTAACTGATAAAGGTTTCTTTTTATTATAATAATATTATTAAATTTTTACTTACAATTCCCCTAACTTAAATGATTAACTTTGAAGGCTTTAGCCTATCTCAAAACTTAAAAAATTCATTAGCAAGAATGAATTTTAGAGTTCCAACCCCTATTCAAATAAGTTCAATACCGATTGCTTTAGAGGGACGAGATATTTTAGGTTCAGCTCAAACCGGAACAGGAAAAACAGCAGCTTTTAGCATTCCATTGGTTGAACTTTTAAGTCGATCAAAACAAGGTTCAGCTTTAGTATTAACCCCAACGCGTGAACTTGCAAATCAAGTGATAGCAGTAATTATTCATAATGTTTTCAGCAACTCTACCAGAAGAGATTGTTAGAATGTCCGCTAAATATTTAAAAAATCCTGAAAGAGTTTCTATGGGTGCAACAAATGTGCCCTCAATTAAAATTAAGCAAGAAGTAATTCACATACAACAAGAGCAAAAATATCCTGAATTAATTAAGCAATTACAGCAAAGAATAGGCTCAGTACTAGTATTTGTTAAAACAAAACATAATTCCAAAAATTTGGCAGCAAAACTTTGTAAAGAAAAATTTAAAGCAGACGCTTTACATGGAAATTTAAGACAAAGCAAAAGAACAACCGTCATGAATGCTTTTAGAAATAAGAAATTTACAATACTTGTAGCTACAGATATTGCAGCAAGGGGCCTTGATGTTCCTCATATCGAGCATGTTATTAATTACGATCTTCCCCAAGTTGCTGAAGATTATATTCATCGTATGGGAAGAACTGCAAGAGCAGGAGCTGAAGGTTCGTCTTTATCTTTTATTACTAATAGCGATAGAGAAAAGTGGAATGCTATTGAGCGATTATTAGATCCAACTAAAAAGAAAGAAAACTTTTCTAAAGGCAGAAGTGGAAACGGTAGATTTCAAAGAGATTATAAAAATAAAAGAAGAGGAGCTGGAAGAGATAGAAATAGAGGGGGCAGAACAAGTTTTGGTGGCAGCAGATCAGAGGGGTTTAGAGCAAACAAGCCAACAGAAAGATTTCGAGAAAATAAGCCGGTAGATAGATTTAGAATAAATAAAAAATCAGAAGAATTTAAGCCTAGAAATATTGAAGGTTTTAAAGAACATAAGCTAAGAGAAGGTGGCGAAAAAGATTACAGAAGAAAAAGTGACAGAGAAAAGCCAAGATTTTTTAGTAAAAAATCTAAAGACTTTAAAGATAGAAATTTTAATGCAGGTAATAGAAAAAAATATAAAAATAGAGAGTCTTTTAATTAAAAAAATTTTTAAATGTCTTTTTTAAGAAAGAAAATAAAATTTTATTATTTTATATTACTTACTTCGCTCTTTATTACCTTTGTATATAATCTAAAATTTTTAAAAATTCTTTATGGCAATATTGGATTTTCTACTTTTCCTTCAATTTATTTCTTTTTTGCTATTATTATTGCAATCATTTCTACAATTTCAATTTTACTATTAATTTTTGGACAGAAGTACGTTCTTAAACCATTAGCAATTTTTTTAATTATTCTTTCATCAATTTTAAGTTTTTATAACCATCAATATGGGGTCACAGTTGATGAGCAGATGATCATTAATACTTTACAAACCGATGTTAAGGAGGCTATGGACTTAATGTCAGTTGGTTTTTTTATTCATATTTTTTTTCTTGGTATTATTCCAAGTGTTATTATTTATTTTGTTGAGATTGAATATGGATCTTTTAAGAAAGATTTACTTATAAGATTATCTTCTGTTGTCACTGCCTTTTTAATTGTTGCGGTTATAACTTTTGCAAATTTTAAACAGGTAAGTTTTATTACAAGACAAAATAATACACTTAATCAGCATATTACACCCTTATACACTTTAACTTCTACCTATCGTTTAGCCAAATTATCTTTGGAAGGGGAGAGTAAATTTATAAAATTAGGAGAAGATGCAAAAATATTAAAAACTGGAAAAAAAACTATTGGAATTATGGTTGTTGGAGAAACAGCTAGAGCGGATAGATTTTCATTAAATGGATATCAAAAAGAAACTAACTCTTATTTAAAAAACAAAGGAGTTTTTAGTTTTAAGAATACCATTTCTTGCGGTACCGCAACTGCTTACTCAGTTCCATGCATGTTTTTCTTAAATGGTGAAAAAAATTATACTCAAAAGAAGGCCAAAAACCAGAGTAATGTTCTAGATGTGTTATCTTTGGCTGGTGTTAAGACTGTCTGGGTAAATAATAATTCAAGCTGTAAGAATGTTTGCACAAGAATTGAAACGCTTAACATTATTACAAGTTCTGGAGGAGAAGATAAAAATACTATTTTAGATGAAAAATTATTAGATACGACAAATCAAATTTTAAAAAATAATAAAGGGGATATTTTAATTGTTTTACATACCATGGGATCGCACGGTCCTAGATATTATAAAAGATTTCCTGAAAGAATCGTTAGGAGAAAATGGCATTTATTTGCACGGTCTTCCAAAAAAAATTGCACCAAAAGAACAAACAAATTTTGCAATGGTTTTATGGCTTTCAGATCAAATAATTAAAAACCAAAATATTAATTTATCCAAGATTAAAAACATGAATAATAAACAATTAAATCATGATTATCTTCCTCATACTTTACTTAATTTATTTAAAGTTCAAAGTTCCGTTTATAAAAAAGACTTAAGCTTGGTTAATTAATGGAAAAATACATAACTTATATCGGATTCTTTTCTGGCTTTTGTACAACAGTCGCTTTTGTTCCTCAGGCTTATAAAGTTTGGAAAACTAAAAGTACTAAAGACATTTCTTTGTGGATGTTTTTAATATTTACAACAGGAGTTGCTAGTTGGTTAGTCTATGGAGTTTTGACTAATAATTTGCCTATAATATTTGCAAATATTGTAACTTTATTTTTAGCATTTTTAATTTTAGTTGCTAAAATTAAATTTAATTAAAGTTTAAAGAAATATCTAAATTTTGAGGACTATGAGTAAGTCTTCCAATTGAAATTCTATTTACACCAGTCTTTGCATATTCAAGAATATTTTTGTCATTAATATTTCCTGAAGCTTCAGTTTCATATTTATTGCCAACTAAACTTAAAGCTTTTTTAATTTCATCAGGCTTCATATTATCTAATAATAATCTATTAAAATTAAGAGTTTGAATAGTTTCTAACTGACCTAAAGTGTCCACTTCTACTGTTATAATTTTTCCACTTCTATTTAATCTTAGGGCATTTTGAACAAGATCAAATATATTTTGTGATGCAGAAATG
>RGRP01000084.1 GCA_010021145.1 Candidatus Fonsibacter lacus | reverse complement strand
ATATTAAATTCATTAGTTAGGGGATTAGTGTGATTTGAAGAAATTTCAAAGCGGACAAAATTGTTTGCCCGCTTTAGAAATATTATAAAGTGATTATTAGATTGTAACTTTAGATCCAATTAACTTTAAAGCATCACGACAAGCCGCTTCTGATTTGTCATGTGTTTTTTCATTGTGAAGTTTTTCACAATCAGCTCTTAATTTTTTTGCTTTTGTTACATCTTCAGCTTTTGCTTTTGTTGTTTTAACGTCAGCATCAAACTGTGCCATTAATTTTGGACAAAGTTTTGCATAAGCAGATGAAGTTACTAAAAACATACTTACTAATAGTACGAGTACTTTTTTCATTGTTTTTATTGTTAGTTAGTAAGTCATTATACTACAATTTTAAAAAGAAACCTTCATCAAAAATTGGCTAGATTATTAGAAATTTTTAATCTTATTTTAAACACAAATTTTATTTAAATTTATTTGAAATGTTTAAAAAATACTTAGCATTAATTAGTCTAACATTTTTGGTTTATTCTTGTTCTGCAATTTCTGAAAAAGCAAAAGAAAAAGCAGATAAAGAAAAGTCTTACCTTGCAACTTTTTTAAATAAACCTTTAACAAATCTAAGCTCAACTTTTGGCAAACCTACGCAAACTTTAGTTGAGAATAATCAAACAGTTCATGTTTATGAGATTAAGGGAACGATTTTTGATTGTCAGAGAAAATTTACAATCGATAACAAAAATATCGTAATAGGCTTTGTCTCAACATGTTGGGATTAAGAGTAAATAAAAAATTTTTTTAATTAAAAGTTTCTTAAATTATTGTTTAATTGCATTGCTTATAAGTGCTAGCTAAATTGCAATAAAATCCATACAATAAAATATACACAAATATTAGTTATATTTTTTAGGGTTTTATTTGACACATATCACTTTTAAGAAAAACCCTGCCTATTTTTATTTTCTTTTAATTTTATTTTTATTACTAGGTTTCAATTATATTTATTGGCGTCTTGATACTTTAAATCCTGATTCAATTATTTATTCATATATTTTTCTGTTTGCAGAAATTTATGGTTTTCTAACCGCTCTTGCTTACATTTTTATGGTGTGGCGCCTTCCTATTAGAGAACATATTCTGCCTAAAAAAAATTTATCCGTTGATGTTTTTATTCCAATTTTTAATGAGAGCGTTGATTTAGTTCAAAAAACCTTAGGTGCAGCAATTGATATTGATTATCCTCATAAAACTTATCTTTTAGATGATGGTGCAAATCCGCAAATGAAAAGATTAGCAAGAAAAATGGGCGCCATTTATCTTGCAAGACCAACGAACGAAGATGCTAAAGCGGGCAATTTAAATTATGGGCTTGCTCATTCAGAAGGTGATTATGTTGCAATATTTGACTCTGATCACATTCCAAATAAAAAATTTTTAACTGAAACGCTTGGCTACTTTAAAGATCCAAAAGTTGCTTTTGTGCAAACCCCACAGGACTTTTATAATACGAGTTCATTTCAGCACCGTTATGATTTTATAAAAAACTTAATATGGAGTGAACAATCCTTATTTTTTAAAATTATTCAGCGAGGTAAAGATTCTTGGAATGCAGCTTTTTTATGCGGCAGTTGTGCTGTGCTAAAAAGATCAGCTTTAAAAAAAATTGGAGGTTTTGCAACTGGAACAATTACCGAAGATATTCATACTTCCGTAAGATTACATAAGGCAGGATTTAAATCAGTTTATCATCCTGGAACCCTTGCCTATGGAATTGCAGGGGCCTCGATGGAGCCTTTTATCACTCAAAGAATTCGCTGGGGTCAAGGAGCTATGCAGGTTATTAGAAAAGAAGGAATTATATTTAATAATAAATTAACTTTTGCACAAAAAATTAATTATTTAGCATCCACTTTTACTTATTTTGATGGTTGGCAAAAAATGGTTTTTTATATTGCCCCCATCATCACTCTCATCTCTGGGGTTTTGCCAATTCAAACGACAGCGTTACAATTTGTTATCGTTTTTTTACCTTATATTTTAATTAATTATTTACTCAGTACAGAACTGTCGAGGGGCTATGGAGATATCTCCTATGTAGAGCAGTATAATATGGCAAGATTTTTTGCTTTTGGCTATGCAACATTAACTTTGTTATTCAATCCTAAATTAAGTTTTAAAGTCACTAATAAAGAGACGATTAAATATACTTCTAATTATTTTTTATATCCGGTGATTGCTGTTTATTTATTAAGCGGAGCTTCAATTGTGGTGAGTATTTTCCATTATTATTATGAACGATTTATTCCGCTAGATGCACTCATCATGGTTATTTTATGGAGTACGGTAAATTTTTATATAGCTCATCAATTAATTAAGTTTGTCAGAAAACGAGATATAACGGCTGTAAATGAACATAAAGTTTTACTTTCGCATGTTGCTTACGTTTTTAATAAGGGAAAAAAATATTTAGCAGTGGCGCAAGCTATCTCATCAAATTCGTTAATTATTAAAGCAATTACTCCAAAAATTTATAATAAAAATATTTTACGTGGGGTTATATATTTTCCAAAAAAAAATATTCCTTTCAAAGCTAAAGTTAAAAATATCTCAAGAGTTAGAGAAGGTTTATTTGCAATTCATTGTAATTTTATTTGGAAAAACCAAAATTTAAAAAATGATTTAAATCGTTATATTTATGGTTCTAATCACCATATTATTTTTAATCATACCAAAGAATTTGAGTTAACTCCTTTACAAAAATTTTTCACTTTATTTAAGAAAAGAAAACCCAAAGAGATTGTTCATCATAATCGATGGTTTCCATTTTCTAAAAATAAAAAAGCACTCGGTGTGATCATTCAAAGAAAAAGTAATAAGACATCAACTCACTATGCAGTTTTAAATGAAGACCCTGGCAAACAAATTTTTGATGGCCAGATTTCTTATAACCATTTAAATATGAAATCTAAATTTAAGATTAAACATATCATTGTCGATAATAACTCTGCTGGAGATTATTATTTAGTTGAACTGCAAAGAATGCGAGGCGAAATTTCTTATGCCTAAAAAAATTTTACTATTTTTTTTATTTTTTACCATTTCAATTCACACAAAAGCTGAAGAAAGTATTATTTTATTTGGTGTAGAGAAAGAAAAAGAAGCTGGTTATTATTATCTAGGCCATATCGCCCCATTACAAAACTCTAAATTGGGAGCAGGTTATGTGCAAAGATTCTGGCTTGATTATAATAATTTTAATTACAATCTAACTACCACCAATATCGATGCCAAAGTAAAGGGTGTGTCCTATGCCTTGGGTTATCAAAACTCTTTAAATAATAATTTTTCTTATGCAGGGTTTATTGGTGCAGGAATTCGAAACACGGATCTTAGTCCAAATGATCCAGGCAATAAATCAGAGGGCACAAAGATCAATCCGATGATTATTATTGAGGCAGAACAGAAATTTAATAATTTTTATAAATTAAATTTTAATGCCAGTTCAGAACCCAACGTTGAATCCTATTGGTCACGACTTAGATTTAGTTTTGGCGAAACCATAAAAGTTGGTCCAGAATTCACCATGCAGGGAGATCCCTCGTATGACACAAAAAAAATGGCATTATTTATTAGTGATATAGAGATTGGGAATGAAATTAAAATGGGAGCTAAAATAGGTCAAAGCAAAACCAATGGCTCAGGTCATGAAGCATTTATTGGAATAGAATTTGTTAAGCTGCTTAAATGATCTAGATTTATACTGTACTATAAATTCATGAAAAGAAT
>RGRP01000083.1 GCA_010021145.1 Candidatus Fonsibacter lacus | reverse complement strand
TTTAAGTCCAACTGGAAAATCTTGATGCACACCGCCCGGTCTAAAATAGTTTGCATGAAGACGTGATCCTGAAACTCTTTCATAGAATACCATTAACTTTTCTCTCTCTTCAAACCCCCAAAGAGATGGTGTTAGTGCGCCAACATCAAGTGCTTGAGTTGTAATATTTAAAATATGACTTAAAATTCTTCCAATCTCACAGAAGATTACACGGATATAACTTCCACGTGGTGGCACTTTAATGTCTAATAATTTTTCAATGGCAAGAGCAAATGCATGCTCTTGATTCATAGGTGCAACGTAATCTAATCGATCAAAATAAGGAACGGCTTGAGTGTAAGTTTTATTTTCAATTAATTTTTCAGTTCCTCGATGAAGTAAACCAATATGCGGATCTGCTCTTTCAATAACTTCTCCATCTAGTTCAAGAATTAATCTTAACACTCCGTGCGCCGCAGGATGCTGCGGGCCAAAGTTTAGATTCATGGTTTTTGTTTCTTTTGCCATTACCTCTTGTCCTGTTCTTTTTTAATGTACTTTGTGCCCTCCCATGGCGATTCAAAGTCAAAATCTCTGTAAGCTTGCGATAATTTTACTGGCTCGTAGACTACTTTTTTTAGCTCATCATCATATCTAACCTCAGTATGACCAGATAAAGGAAAATCTTTTCTAAGAGGATAGCCTTCAAATTCGTAGTCGGTTAGAATTCTTCTAAGATCTGGGTGATCTGTAAATTTAATTCCATACATATCAAAAGCTTCTCTCTCAAACCAATTAGCCACTGGAAAAATAGGTACTACACTTGGCAAAGCCTCATCTAATTTTACAGAAGTTTTAACTGTAATTCGGTTATTAAACTCATGACTTAATAATAAATAGATAACATCAAATCTGTTAGCTCTTTTTGGATAATCTACTCCTAAAATATCAATGAGCTGTCTAAATCTTAAATTCTTATTATCACGAAGATAAACTAATAAACCTGGTAGCTCTTCAGTAGAAACTTCAAGAACAGGTTCAGAAAAATTTTCAGTAATATTTAAAGATTTAAATTCATTTTTAATATTTGGATCTAGATTTACTTTTTGCATAATTATCTCTCGATCGTCCCTTCTCTTCTAATCTTCTTTTGCAATTGTAATATTCCATACAACAATGCTTCAGCAGATGGAGGACAGCCTGGGACATAAACATCAACAGGAACTACTCGATCACAACCTCTAACAACAGCGTAAGAGTAATGATAATAACCGCCCCCATTAGCACAGCTTCCCATTGAAATAACATAACGTGGTTCTGGCATCTGATCGTAAACTTTACGAAGAGCTGGAGCCATTTTGTTTGTCAAAGTTCCAGCAACAATCATCACATCGGATTGTCGAGGGGATGCTCGTGGAGCTGCTCCAAACCGTTCAAGGTCATAACGTGGCATTGAGGTTTGCATCATTTCAACTGCACAACATGCAAGACCAAACGTCATCCAGTGTAAAGATCCTGTTCTTGCCCAATTAATTAAATTTTCACTTGAAGTAGTAATAAAACCTTTTTCGCTAAAATCTTTTGCTAGTTCCTTAAATTCATCAGGAATTTGATCTAATTTATTTTGCATCATTCCCAATCCAAAGCTCCTTTTTTCCACTCATAAATAAATCCAACAGTTAATGTACCAAGGAAAATCATCATCGACCAAAATCCTATAGATCCGATTTGACCTAGAGTAATTGCCCATGGAAAAAGGAAAGCGACTTCAAGATCAAAGATAATAAATAGAATAGAAACTAAATAAAAACGCACATCAAACTTCATTCGAGAGTCGCCGAAAGGTTCAAAACCGCACTCATAAGCTGATAATTTTTCAGCATCGGGTTTGCTTGGTGCGCAAAGAAAATTAACAACAATAAAGGCTATTCCAATTCCAATTGCTACGAACAAAAAGATTAAAATAGTTAAGTAATTCTGTAAGTATTCAAAGAACATTGGCCATTCTTATATAATAAGAATAAAAACAACCAAACATTCAATTTCACACAACTGTGAATAGATTTTTTTAAAAAAAATATCGTTTTTAAAGGGATTATTTAGAGAAAATTATTTGTACTTTTCGATTTTTTCTTTCAACTCTTTATATTCTTCGCAATTACAAGCTTTTAGAACTTCTAATCTCTTTTTAGCTTCATCGGGTCTTTTAGTTTGTAAATAAAGTTCACCTAAATATTCATTAGCACCTATATGTTTTGGATTAATTTTAAGAGCGGCCAGATAAAATTTCTCAGCCTTATCGTATTGTTTTAGATTTCTTAAAGAATAGGCATAGTCATTTAAAATATCAGGATTGTTAGAGTTTTTACTATCTTTTAATAACTCTTCTAACATCACAACTGCTTGATCAAACTTTTTACTTTTAACTAAAGTTTTTGCCTCCGCATAACTTGGATTAGTTTTTTGAATAACTTGTGGTGGTGGACCTGAATCTGCTGCACTTACATTAAGAGTATTAAAAGAAAATATAAGTAAAAAAGATAGAAATATTGTTTTTATCATAACTAAAATATGTTTTAATAATAATGACAAAAAATGGTTAAAGCAATTAGAATTACAGAAACTGGTAAAGCAAACGTAATGAAGTTTGTTGATGTAGAGCTTAAATCACTAGCTCCAAATGAAGTATTAATTAAAAATAAAGCAATTGGGTTAAATTATATCGACGTTTATCATAGATCAGGAACCTACCCGCTTCCACTACCAACAGGCATAGGACTTGAAGCTGCAGGAATAATTGAAGATGTTGGATCTGCAGTAACAGAATTTAAAGTGGGTGATCGTGTTGCACACGCAGCTGCACCTCCAGGAGCATATTCTGAAAAACAAGTTTATCCTCAAGAAAAGTTAGTAAAAATTCCAGATTATATTTCTGATGAAATTGCATCTTGCATTATGCTGAAAGGAATTACCTCTGAATATCTTCTTCACCGAGCATATAAAGTAAAAAAAGATCAATTCATTTTATATCATGCAGCCGCAGGCGGAGTTGGACAAGTATTATGTCAGTGGGCCAAATCTTTAGGATGTAAAGTGATCGGTACAGTTGGTTCAGAAGATAAAGTTAAAATTGCAAAAGAAAATGGATGCGATTTCGTAATTAATTATTCTAAAGAAAGTTTTTCACAAAAAGTTAAAGAAATTACAAACGGTAAAATGTTAGATGTAGTTTATGATGGTGTTGGCGCTAAAACATTTGAAGAGTCTATTGAATGTTTAGCAATTCGTGGAACAATGGTTTCTTTTGGAAATGCTTCAGGATTAGTTGAAAAAGTAGATCCTAAAAAACATATTGCTCCTAAAGGATTATTTTTTACAAGACCTTCCATTGCTCATTATACGGTTACGAGGGAAGAGTTAGTAAATAGCGCAAATACTGTGTTTGATGCCATTCGAACAAATAAATTTAAAGTTAAAATATTTAAAAAGTTTGCACTTAAAGATGCTGTAACAGCTCATGAAGAATTAGAAGCTAGAAAACTGACAGGGCCTGCTATTTTAGTTCCTTAATTAGAATTGTTTAAGTAATTGCCCTGTGGTATTTTTTTTTCCAATTTAAATAAAAACAATAGGAGATTGTTAATGAAAAATAAGTTCGTGCGTATTGCACTAGCATTCTTTGCGATATTTACCATGACTATCACTGGTGCTATGGCAAATACTTTAGAAAAAGCTAAAACGACTGGAAAGTTTACTCTTGCTTATAGAGAGTCTTCAATTCCTTTTTCTTACTTAGGAGAAGATGGAAAGCCATTAGGTTTTGGTTGGGAA
>RGRP01000082.1 GCA_010021145.1 Candidatus Fonsibacter lacus | reverse complement strand
TCGGCGGGCGGTGGGGTGGCGTGGGCACCGTCTGCAGCATCGGCCGGGGTGGCCGCTTCGGCCGGCTCCGGCTCCGGGTGCAGGCGGTGACGCCTGGCCCATGCGGCCGCCTCGGCCATGCGGCCGGCATTCTGCAGGCGCTTTAGCCAAGCCCATTGTCCACCCTTTTGGCGATTCGTAGGGCGGCCGGTGGGCATTCGTTTGAACTGCCGGGGTGGCTTGGCACCGGCTTGCGGAACGTTTTCTGCAGGGTGGAGAAGGACGGCCGGTGGCATGGGGTGGCACGGTTTGCAAATGCCGGCAGGGAGGCAAGGGGAAACTTATGGGGTCAGTAGGTTAGCTACTAGGTGAGGGAGGCGCACAGTTTGCGCTTTGCAAGGGAAGGAAGAGCGGGCACGGTGAGCGGTGTTAGGCAACCGCAACCAAAAAACACGGAACACAAAATGAAAACGTACATGATTAAGGCGACCGGAAGCACGGAATACGGAACAAGCGTCGTGACGCTCTTTCTGAATTTCTCTCCAACATTGGAGCAAGTGAACGCGCTCGGCTCAGCCGACCGGCAGGCAGACTTCCGCGCTCATCACGTTTCCGTCATCATGCTTTGAACCATGAAGCCGGAAAAACCATTGCCCGCGTGGCTGGAATACACGCTTTCCCTGCTCTTCCTGGCGGCCCTCTTCGGCTTCCTTTTCTTTTGTTAGTTCACCGCAACCCAAAAACCGAAAAACAGAAAAACCATGCTTAACAACGCGACACTGACGCCCGCTTACGGGCGCGACTATAAATCAGCGGCCGACACCGTCGCCGCTTTCAACGCCGGCAAAGACTTTGTCCTGGCATCCGTCTTCCATGGCTCCGGCTACGTTAGCCGGCGTGATTTCACGCCCGGCGACCGTGTTTGCCTCCGGTATTCTAAGCTGCGCAAAGTCGCCGTCTACACGGTGCCGGCGGAGCAAACGTGCCCGGCGGCCGTGGCCGGGTGCAATCCGGTCGACCTTTTTGGGAAAGGCGGTGCCCTGTGAATCTACTTACAACGGACAACGCAAAGACGAGCAAAGGGGAAGAGCTAGGATTCCTTACGGGCATTCTTTACTTGGCGCCCTCTGATTTAAGCGGCCGGAATGTTTGCCCGCACGCAAGCGCCGGGTGCATCGTTTCGTGTTTGAACACGGCCGGGATGGGTGCGTTTGCAAACGTACAAGACGCCCGGATTGCCAAGACGCACGCCTTTTTCCGCTCGCCGCGTGCTTTCGTGGAGACGCTCGCCGAAGATATCGCCGCGCTTGTAAGAAAGGCGGAGCGTGCCGGTATGGAAGCGTGCGTGCGTTTAAACGGCACAAGCGACTTGCCCTGGGAGAACCTAGGCGGCGAAACGGGCGTGCCGCTCATGCGGCGCTTTCCCGCGCTTCGGTTCTACGACTACACAAAAAGCCCGGCGCGGGTGAGGGCCTTCCTCGCCGGGCGCCTGCCGCCCAACTATTCCCTCACGTTTTCGCGCAGCGAATGCAACGGCGAGACGGCGCTCGAGCTTGCGGCCGAAGGCGCAAACGTGGCGTGCGTCTTCGCCACGAAGAAAGGTGACGCCCTGCCGAAAAAGTGGGGCGGCCGGCCGGTGATCGACGGCGACACGCATGACCTTCGCTTCCTGGATAAGCGCGGCCGGATTGTCGGCTTGCGGGCAAAGGGGAAGGCGAAGAAAGACGAAAGCGGATTCGTGATTCACCAGGAAGGCGGTTCAACGTGATTCCACCGGTGCGCCGGTGGCGCGTGCGTTTTCTCCGGTCCGGGCAAACGGTGGCGGAGGTTGAGGTTGAGACGGTGACGCGCCGTTTCGCCCGTTTACTCGCCCGCGAATCCTTCCCGGTGGGGCGCTTTTGGGATTGTCGCCTTTCCGTTTCCCGCATGCGTTAACCCTTAACCCTTAACACGGCGCCCGCGCTTTACTGCCGGGCGCTTTCCTGCGGCCGCTTCGCCTTTCCCGGCGGGCGGCCGTTTGCTTTGCGGCCGTTGCCAGGCGGCCGGCAGGCGCTTGCGCGGCCGAGGGCCGGCGGGCGGGGCGTGCCAGGACGGCGCCGGCAGGCGCCCGGATCGCGGCCGGCGGTGACCGGCGGGCGCCGGTGCCGGCGGAGCGTGCCCGCAAGGCCAAACAGCCGCCGTTGGGTAATCCTATTGGAATTCCGGCTCAGGATTTCAAAAGTCAATTTTGCCCTGACCATTTTGCCCCAATCAATTTACCGGGAACCATTTTGCCCCAGCCGTTTTGCCCTGGCTGATTTCCCTGCCTCAGAAACGGCCTTTCCTTGCGTTTTAAGGCGTTTTGACGGCCATCCATGGCTCCTGACCCATCTAACCAGACCATTTCGGCTATTAACGATTGGCGGCGTTTGCTTTAACTGACCTAATCCTTGTTAACGTCTGCCATAACCTACGCTAATAGGCGCATAGGTTGCGCGGTTTAGCTTGGAATCAGGCAAGTGGGGCATTTGATGCGCGGCCCACCACGATGACATGGATACTACCCAAGCAATTACACACCTCAGCCTTTGTGCCGGCTACGGGGGGATTGATCTCGGACTTAAACGAGCAATCCCAGGCCTGCGAACAATCGCTTTTAGCGAGATCGAAGCATTCGCCTGCGCGAATCTGGTTGCTAAAATGGAAGCGGGATTCTTGGACCCAGCACCTATCTGGACGGATCTTAAGACCTTCCCTTGGGCAAGCTTTCGCGGAAAGGTGGACATCCTGTCTGGAGGCTACCCTTGCCAGCCCTTCTCAGCCGCAGGGAAGCGACTTGGGAAGGACGACCCAAGACACCTCTGGCCCTGGATCGCAGATGGAATTGTCGCTATGCGACCCAACGTTTGCTTCTTTGAAAACGTCGAGGGACACATTTCATTGGGACTTGAGGACGTGTTGCGCGACCTTCAAAGAATTGGTTACACAGGCACGTTCGGAATATTCAGCGCGAGTGAAGTCGGCGCCCCGCACCAGCGCAAACGACTTTTCCTCCTGGCCCACCGCAAGGGCGCGGGATTGGAAGGATACCGGCGACTTGTCGCAAGTGGAGTATGGCATGACTCTGCCGAGGGCGGCGCAGTCCTGGGCGACGCCGGACACGGCGCAGAGGGGGGCAGGTCCCAGCCAGTTGGAGCGGCACACGCCGCCGTTGCAGACGCAAGTGGGGATGTGGCCGACGCCGACGACTGCGGAGGCGGGGAAGATTGCAAACCAACCGAATTACGGGCAGACCGGACTCAGCAACCATCCAGCAATAGTGGGCGAGCCGAAGCGCGATCCTTTGAACAAATCTGGCCGTCTCGCCCAGGCCAACCCCAGCACGAATGGGAACCGCCCCGAGTCGTGGGCAACGCCGATTGTGGGGGACAGTCACTTGGCCTCAACGCCGGAAGTAGCAGCGAAACGGTTGGAAGAAGGCAAAGTAACATTGAGCCGACAGACGGCAGGCAAACTGAACCCTCGCTGGGTGGAGACGCTGATGGGCCTGCCGGTGGGATGGACTATGCCGAGTTGTGCGTCTCCGGTGACAATCGCACCGACGAACTGCGGCTCCTCGGCAATGGAGTTGTACCCGCAACCGCTGCAATCGCCTTCACAACCTTGATGCAGGAGATGTTTCCATGACTTTCGCTGAAATCTTGAAGGAGATGCGCCTGGAACTGCATTTGTCCCAACCAGCCTGCGCTGCTCATCTCGGCATCAGCCGCCGGACGCTCCAGTACTGGGAGGCGGGGGAGGAGCGGCATATTCCCCATGTTCTGATGCAGGAAGGGGCGATTGCTCGGCTCACTACCCTATTGACAAATCAACTAAATAGCGCAGAAGTTGCGCCTGTGACCTGAGTTCAG
>RGRP01000081.1 GCA_010021145.1 Candidatus Fonsibacter lacus | reverse complement strand
TAGTTATACTAATATGATAGTAGTCAAAGAACAATTAACTTCTCAACAAATCAATTTCATTGTGCGTTACGGATTAGCGCAAGATTTATATTTGATTGACGAAAACACGAATGTAAATGTTTACGTTCCTAACATTCAAATATTACCGAATGATTACTATACGGCGGCTATTGGTATTTTTCCAACTAAAGAAAATCACTTTTACTGGCTTCAGGTATATGATGCGAATCAAAACCTAATTTTAAAGGAACGAATGTTCTGCACAAATCAACCTATAAATACATTCTCGGTTAACAACGGGCAGTACATATCAAATCAAACAACTAACGACTTCATAATGTATGAGTAATAACGTACACATTTTACAACTTGCGGAATATCAACAACCGACTATCCAAGAATCTAAACGAGATGCGTGGGTAGAGTTCGGAGAAGATAACAACTACTTCAATTACTTAATTGATAGGTACACGAAATCAACCACAAATAGCGCAATTATAAACAACGTAAGCCGTTTAATTTACGGCAAAGGACTTAGCGCTTTAGATGCTTCGAAAAAGCCTAACGAGTACGCTCAAATGATGACATTGTTTAGTCCTGAATGTTTGCGTAAAATGGTATTTGATAGGAAATTATTCGGTCAATTCGCTATTCAAGTTCACTACAACGATAAGCACGATAAAATCTTAAAGGTTTACCATATTCCTGTGAATCTTTTAAGAGCGGAAAAATGCAATGAGAAAGGCGAGATTACTGGTTATTACTATTCGGATAATTGGGAAGATGTACGCAAGTTCCAACCAACTCGTTTTAGTGCGTTCGGTTACTCACAAGACAAAATCGAAATAATGTTCGTGAAGCCTTACGGAGTTGGTATGAAATACTATTCCTACTGCGACTACCAAGGGGCAATTCCCTATTGCGTTCTTGAGGAAGAAATTTCGGACTATTTAATCAACGAAGTTCAAAACGGATTCTCAGGAACTAAGGTGGTTAACTTTAACAATGGAGTGCCAAGCGAAGAACAACAAGATTTAATTTCACAAAAGGTATTAAGCAAGTTAACAGGTTCGAAAGGTCAAAAGGTTATTGTAGCATTCAACTTAAACGCCGAATCTAAAACAACGGTGGACGATATTCCTTTGAATGATGCACCCGACCATTACACCTATTTAAGCGAGGAATGTTTACGTAAAATAATGTTAGGTCATAACGTAACAAGTCCGCTTTTATTTGGGATTGCAAGTTCAAACGGATTCAGTTCTAACGCAGATGAATTGCAAAACTCGTTTATCCTGTTCAACAATATGGTTATTAAGCCATTTCAAGACGAAATAATAGAGGCGTTTGATAGAATATTAGCGTTTAACGGCATAGCTTTAAAGTTATTCTTTAGGACTTTAAAACCGCTTGAATTTACCGACTTAGAAAACGCAACTACCGAAGAACAAGTAACTGAAGAAACAGGCGCAGACACAACCAATTTAAAGACGAATAAACTTGAAGCAATTTTATCCGAGTTTGGCGAATACCCAAACAAAGAATGGTTATTAATAGATAGCGCTCCAGTTGACTACGATTTAGACGAAGAAGAAAACACTCGTTTAAAAGGCGAAAAATCTTTATTCACTAAATTGATTGAGTTAGTAAGTAGCGGTGTAGCTTTCCCTAACGCACGTTCCGAACAAGACCAAATAATCAACGGAGTTAAATTCATCACTCGTTATGTTTACGAAGGAGAAGACGGGGGAAAAAGTGGTAAATCTCGTGAATTTTGCACCTTAATGAAACGTATGGGTAAAATTTACAGAAAGGAAGACATTATGCGTATGAATGAAAGCGTAGTAAATTCGGGTTTTGGCCCTGAAGGCGCAGACACTTACGATATTTGGTTCTACAAAGGTGGGCCAAATTGCCACCACCGCTGGAACAAACAAGTTTACGCTCAGTTCGATGCACAATTCGGAATAGATATTTACTCACCTAACGCTAAACAAATAGCAGTTCGCAAGGCTGAATCGTTAGGATACTACATCAAAAATGATTCTTTAGTTTCACAACGACCTATTGATATGGAAAATAGGGGATATTTAAACCCACGATAATGGCAGAAGCATTACTAATAACACGAGATGATTTGGTGCGATTTACCGCACTTAACGGCAACATTGATACGGATACATTCATACAATGGATTAAAGTCGCTCAGGATATTCATATACAACAATACACGGGTACTGAGTTACTAAACAAAATTAAAACGGACATCGTTGCTGGAACTTTAGCTAACCCTTATTTAGACCTTGTTGAAACTTATTTAAAGCCGATGCTTATACATTGGGCAATGGTTGAATATCTTCCGTTTATGGCTTATACAATGGCTAATAAGGGAATCTTTAAACATAGTTCCGAGAACGCTCAAAACGTAGAAAAAAACGAAGTTGACTTTTTAATAGAAAAACAAAGGTACTTAGCGCAAAACTACACCGAGCGGTTTATTAATTTTATGACTTATTCGGGTAATACGTTTCCTGAATATTACACAAACACGAACTCGGATATTTTTCCAAATACTGATTCAAACTACACAGGATGGGTAATATAAAAAAGGAATATACACCAAAGAAAAGCAACGTAATTAAGTTGCAGAAATTAATTAAGAAACTACAAAACGTAAAAAAATGAATGACTGGGGACAAGGCGCACACAACAACGTGGTAGGTTGGGGACAAGGTGCAAAAAGTGGTATGGGAATCGGGTGGGGTTCAATATGTTTTAATACGTGGTCTCCACAAACTAATTTAGTAGGATAATGAACAATCATTTACGAGGACTTTCTTTACTTTATTTCTTCTTTAGCTACGCTGGAGTAATTGTTACTTTATTCGAATCGCATTATTTATTTTTTAAACTTTTCGCACTTGGCTACGCATCACTACTTACCTTTCAACTACTCAATCAATACTTAGATGAAAACTAAACTTTCAATTTTCCTACTTTCGCTTTGCTCAATATTAGCACCAATTAAACCAATGATAATAATAGCCGTTCTATTTATTTGGATGGATATGTTTTTCGGTATATGGCGAAGCGTAAAGATAGGCG
Source organism: Candidatus Fonsibacter lacus (assembly GCA_010021145.1). Lineage (GTDB taxonomy): Bacteria > Pseudomonadota > Alphaproteobacteria > Pelagibacterales > Pelagibacteraceae > Fontibacterium > Fontibacterium lacus. The sequence goes on along the minus strand of RGRP01000081.1, from coordinate 795 downwards.
GTTGGAAGGCTATACGTTCAAGAAGATTAAGCAATACAATTTCTAAATCATTACTTTATGCTGGTGCTATTGTAGCGATTTATTTATTGGAAAAATATGTTCTTGCTGACATATTAGGAATGTTTATTTCGGTTGATTTAATTTTAACCAAAGCGTTCACGTTCTTTTGTGCCTTTGTTGAGATTAAAAGCGTTAACGAATCTTACGAAGACATTACAGGAAAGAATGTACTCAAATCTTTTAAAGATTTTCTAACACGAACCAAACAAGATTTAAATGAGTTCAAACCTTGACATTCAAAAGATAGTCCAACACAGGCTATCGAAAGGGCAGTTCTTCGAGGAAAACACGGATAAAAGCCAAATCTATTTACACCATACCGCAGGTAACGGAAACGCTGAAGGTGTTGCACGTTTTTGGAATAGCAATGATTCGCAGATAGCAACGGCATTTGTAATCGGAGAAAACGGAACGATTGTTCAATGTTTTTCAAGTAAGCATTGGGCGTGGCATTTGGGAATTGATAGCCAAGATTTTGTAACTCGTGGACTACCATACAAGAACCTTAACAAACTTTCGGTAGGAATCGAGGTGTGCAACTGGGGAATGCTCAAAGAAAAAAACGGAAAATTCTACAACTATGTAAAAGGGGAAGTAAACGCTTCGTATGTAACTACTTTAGAAACTGCTTACAAAGGTTACAAGCATTGGTACAAATACACGGATGCACAAATAGAATCCTTACGTCAACTTGTAGTGTATCTATGCGAAACGTATAACATACCTAAAACCTAT
>RGRP01000009.1 GCA_010021145.1 Candidatus Fonsibacter lacus | reverse complement strand
CTTTGAATAAAAGATTTTTTTTCTAATGCAAAAAATAAACCAGATCTTGTTAAGTTATTTTGTATAAGTTCAGGAATTTTAGTTTCAAGTTTTAAATTTTTTATATTATCTCCTAATTTTGAATCTAAATAAAAATCTGAAATAGCTGTTGGTAAAGGATCTAGATTCCCTCTTGTAATATCAACTGAAACAAGCGCAAAAGACTTTGTTGTTAAAATAAAAAATAATACAAAAATTTTAAAAATTTTATATCTCATATTAGCCTTTTAACATTTCTTTTGCGTCAAAGTTTAATTGCATTTCCTTCCACTTTTCATAACCAGTTGATGGTACTTTAAGAGGATTACACAATTTAACAGCTCTTAATGCGCTCTCAGCTAATATCTTATAATAAGTTTGGCCAGCTGTATTCATTCTTGCTTGATCTAAAATCTCGCTGCTTACTAGTGAACCGTCGGGATTAAGTTTAATTTTTATTCTAACAGTTAAATTTTCATTATAAGGAAGTCCTATTGGTATGTTCCAACATTTAAATATTTGAGCTTTAATAGCGTCCTCCTGAGTTATTGTAAGTTTAGATGTAACAATATTTTTTTGTTGGCTTTGCGTTGCTTCTAAACTAGGCTTATTATTAGCTTCTGTATTATCTTTTTTTGACTTGTCTATAAGTGCAGAAATTTTATTAGGATCAAAAATTTCTTTTTTTTCGAATTCAGATGTTTGTTTTGTTAAGTCTTCAACTTTAACTGGATTCTGACGTTTTTCTAATAATTCTTTAATTTTTTTTATATTTTCTGGCAGAGGTACAGCGTCTGGTTTTTCTTTTGGCACGATTTTAGGTGGCGCCTGTTCTGTTACAACTCTATCTTTTATTTTTTTATCGGTTTTTTCACCATCAGAAACTTTAGGAGCATAAGGGATATTAGTTCTATCTCCAATTTGAACAAGATCTACAGATATTACTAAAGGTGCCTGCACTCTTCCCATTAGGAAAGGTAAAGTGATGCTACTAATAATAAGAATAATAAAGTGAGCTATAAAAGAAATCTTGAGACTCTTTTGCATGACATTATTTTTTACTTTTAGAAAGTGGTGGTCCTGAAATTAAAGCAACTTTGGTAAAGCCAGCTCTGGAAAGTAACCCCATCACTTCCATAACTCTTCCATAATCTATAGCCTTATCGCCTCTTACATAAATTCTAGTATCAGTTCTATTTTTAGACATTGCTAAAATTTTAGGAACTAGTTGATTGGTTTCAACTTGAGTTTCTTGAATAAAAGTTTCTCCTTTTGCGTTAATACTAAGAGTCAATGGTTCTTTATCATCAGGTAATGAATTTGCAGAACTATCCGGTAAATTAACTGAGACGCCCGCTGTTAACATTGGCGCTGTGATCATAAAAATAATTAATAAAACTAACATTACATCCACAAACGGAGTAACATTTATCTCACTCATAGGTTCTCGTTTTCGAGATCTATTGTTCTGAATTTTAAAAGCCATTTATGTAATAGAAATAAATGATTGGCTAAAATTTTCTAAACGTGTTGAATATTTTCTAGAGTCGCTAGTAAACTTATTATAGGCAACAACTGCTGGTATCGCCGCTAATAATCCCAGCGCCGTTGCAAATAATGCCTCTGCTATACCAGGGGCTACAATTGCAAGACTTGTATTTTTTGAAATGGCAATAGATTGAAATGAATTCATAATTCCCCATACAGTTCCAAACAAACCTATAAAAGGCGCTGTTGAACCAACGGTAGCTAAAAAAGTTAATTTTTTTTCTACAATTTCCATCTCTTTATCTATTGAACTGTTTAAAGCCTGTAAAACTCTTTCTTGAACTGATGCTGATCTTGATTTATTTTTTATCATAAAGTCCATACCTGCTTTAAATACATTCGCCATTGGATCTTCATTATAACCTTCTAATTTTTTATAAAGACTATCCGCTGACTTTGACGACCAAAACTGTTCTTCAAATATTGAGGATGACCCATTAATTTTTTTAAATAATTTATATTTTTCAATTATTATTGCCCAAGAATATATTGATGCTGCAATTAAAATAATAATTACAAATTTAACTACAAAATCTGCTTTAAAAAATAATGAGAAAAAAGAGAAGTTACTTGCTGCAAAATTCATATTTTTATTTATTTTAATTATTTTGTATTTTTAAAACTTGTCATTTATTTGTCTTTGCATGAAAGATCTAGGTCTTTAATTATATGAAAGAGCTTAATTTTGCCTTTAAATCCTCGGGAATTATTTTCGGTTTTCCAGCATTATCAATGATCACCAACTCAACTGTCGCTTCAGCTAAAACTTCTTTATCCCTTAAAATATTTTGCGCCATCTCAATTCTTAAGTTCGATACATTTCTTACAAAGCTTTCGACAGTAATTTTATCTTCAAACAATATAGGTTTTTTATAAGTAATGCTAAATTTATGGACAACAATTTTGATATCAAATTTATCATTTAATTGTTTATGATTGTAACCAAGCGAATAAATTAGCTCAGTCCTCGCTCTTTCAAAATATTTTAAGTAATTTGCGTAATAAACAATTCCACCTGCATCTGTATCTTCATAATAAATTTTTGTTTGATAACTAAATTTTTTTAATACACTAGCCATGAAAACTATCGTTTTTATAATTATCTATAAAATACTTTCCAATTAAAATGGCATCTGCTTTATTAGAATCTTTTTTTCTAGCTAATTTTGGAGATATAGTTGGATAAATTTCTATTACTTTTGTTCTGCTTGCATCTTTCACTGATCCAATTAGATTAAAATGCTTTTTCCACTTTGCAGGTCTTACAAAATATATAGGAAAACTTAATGCTGCACATATTCCTTTAATAATCCCAAAAGATTGTCCAAAATTAAACATGCTAGTCACGCCTTGTCCTGGCATAGCATTTACTTGCTCCACTATTACTGAAACTTTATCACTTTCATGTAAAAAACTTTTAAAGATATGAGTAACTTGCGCAGAATTAATTTGTCTTTTATTTTTTTTACCATCAACCATTGTTGGAACATCATATATTTCTAAAATATCTTTATTCTTGAAAACACAAATTGCTCCACTTACACCAGGGTCAATTGAAAAAACTAACAATTTTTTAATTCACCCCTTCTAATAATTTTTCATCTACTTCAAAATTTGTAAAAACATTTTGAACATCATCATCATCTTCTATTTGCTCTAAAAAATTCACAACTTTAACAAATGTTTCTCTATCTAAATTAACTTTGCTGAGAGGATTCCAAACTAAACCAGCAAAACTTAAATCTTTAATTTTTTTTTCTATTTGTTCTCTTACCGAATTAAATTCTTCTTTTTTACAATTAATTTCATGATGAAGATCAGTAGTAATACAATCTTCTGCTCCTGCATTAATAGCTAGTTCTAAAGCATCATTTGTACTCATTAACTCTTTCTTTATCTTGATTTGCCCTATCTGTTCAAATTGATAACTAACCGATCCGGTCTCGCCTAGGGTTCCCCCAAATTTTTGAAATATTGTTCTAATATTTGATACTGATCGATTTTTATTGTCAGTTAAAACTTCTATAATAACTCCTGTTCTACCTGGACCAAATCCCTCATATCTTGAAAACTCATAACTATTATCAATATTGCCCTGTGATTTTTTAATAGCTCTTTCAATATTATCTTTGGGCATATTTGCAGCTCTTGCAGCTTGAACTGCAGCTCGCAATCTTGGATTCATTTCTGGATCTGGTGTTCCAAGCTTTGCTGATACGGTTATTTCTCTTGAAAGTTTAGTAAAAAGTTTAGAACGTATTTTGTCTGCACGTCCTTTTCTGTGCATCATATTTTTAAAATGCGAATGACCTGCCATGTTATTAAAATGATCTTTGATTAAAATGAGCGCCAATTGTGATGGGTTTTATATCTTTTGCAAGACCTGTTTTTTCATCAGCAATAACCTTAATTCCAGATAAAGTTCCTTTTCCTAAAGCAGGAGACAAACGTTCTAAATTTGGCTGTTTTAAAAATTTTTTTAATGCTGCATCTTTATTCATTCCTATAACTGAATCATAATCTCCGCACATGCCAGCATCAGTTTGATAGGCAGTGCCGTGATTTAAAATTCTAAAATCATAAGTAGGAACATGACTATGAGTTCCAACAACTAATGTTACCTGACCATCAAGATAATGACCCATAGCCATTTTTTCGCTTGTTATTTCAGCGTGAATATCAACGATAATAAAGTCTACATCTTTACCTAATTTTAAAGATTGCAATTTAAGAGCGATACAATTGAAAACATCATCTGCTTTTTTCATATAAATGTTTCCCATAATATTAATTACAGCGACTTTTTTATTATTTTTTAAAGAATAAATCTCACAACCAGAACCTGGAGTACCGTCCATAAAATTTAATGGTCTTAATAATCTTTTTTCCCCAGATATAAAATCTGCTGTCTCTTTTTGATCCCAAATATGATTGCCAGAGGTAATGACATCAACACCGACAGAGAATAGTTCATCACAAATCTTTTTAGTGATTCCATAACCGCCCGCTGCATTTTCTCCATTCACAATAACAAAATCTATTTCTTCGTTAGCTTTTACTTTTGGCAATTCAGATAAAACAATATCTCTTCCAGATCTACCAACTATATCCCCTAAAAATAAAAAATTCATTGAATATTCAAAAATCCTTTTTCTGTAAAAATTGCATCCAAACAAAAATCTGTTTTTAATGTTTTTAATTGATCTATTTTTTGAAATGAAAAACCAATTCCAATTGTTTTAAATCTTTTTTTAGTTTTATTTAACATGTTAAAATATTTATCATAATATCCCGATCCATAACCGAGCCTATTACCACACTTATCGAAAGCTAACAGTGGAACTAAAAAAATATCAGGTGTCATACTTTTAGCATTCATAAAATTTTGTGGTATTCCATATCGATTTAATTGCAAAGCATCATCAAAATTCCATTTTTTAAATTCCATTATGTTATTTTCGTTATGAATAAATGGTAACGATAACGAAATTTTTTTTTTAAACAATAATGCATTTAAAATTTTTAAATCTAATTCAAAATTAATAGAATAGTAAGAACCTACGGTATTATTTTTATATCTTAAAATTTCTGAAAGTAATGGACTAAAATCTTTCTCTTTTAAAAAAAAATATTTATTTTTTCTTAAGGAAAAAAAATACTTCCTTAACTTTTCTTTCATTAAAATTAATTAATCTTTTCTAGAAAATTATTTATTGAATTTGAAACTTTTTCTAAAGACTCTGAATAATTTTTTTCATTATCTGAGATTTTACTTTTAAGTTCTTGTAAATCTGATTGAAGATTTTGAATTTCTTTTTCTTTATCTTCTTTATATAAAATTGATAAACTTTTAATTTCTTTAAATTTATCAAGTAAAGTTTTGTTTTGATTTTTTAGCTTTTCTATGGACTCTTTTATAGTAAACATCTCATCAATAACTTGTATTGAGCTAATTAGTAAGAGTTTGCTTTCGCCAATATTTCCTAGATCATTTTTAAGTTTTTCAAATTTTTCATTTAAATGTAAGGATAGTTTTTCCAACTCTTGTTCCTGCCCATCTTCGCAAGACAAGATATAGTCTCGATTATTAAACTTAACAGTAACGTTTACCATTTATCAAATTCTCCTAACATAGCATCCGTCTCTTGACTTAATTCATCAATTTTTTTTACGAACATTTTTTTATTTTTTAATATTTGTTCTAATTGTTCTTTTGTTGATTGTAATTCATTTTGCGCAGAATTTATCTCTTCTTTTAAATTTTTATTTATATTTTCAGTTTCGGTAATCTTATATCTGGACTCTTCTAATTCAGATTCCATTTTAGCCAATTCATCTTTTATAGTTTGATTTTCTTTTTCTATTAAATCAATTTTGTTTAATAACTCTTGATTTCCTGAATCTTGATTATTTAGTTTTTGTTCAAAAACTTTTAATTCATTAATAATACTGTCTTTTTCTTGTTCTAAATTTTTTGACTTTTGATTTAACTCTTCTTTTTCTTTTTCTAATTGAGAACTTAACTTTCTTAAATAACTACTTTCTTCTTTTGAGTTTTTAATTAAATCTGCGATTGAATCTAGTTTGTTTAAAGTTTCGAATAGCTGTGTTTCTTTATTTTTTAAATTCATTAAACTAAAAAAATTGTTTAATTTGTATCTTAAACATAATAATAATTCCTGCAATCCAAGTCTATCTATGTTTCATGGCAAAAAATAATTACTCAGATCTAGCTAATGCAATAAGATTTTTGTCAATTGACGCTGTTCAAAAAGCAAACTCAGGTCATCCAGGTATGCCTATGGGTATGGCTGATGTGACAACGATTCTTTTTAAGAAATTTTTAAAATTTAATCCTCATAACCCTTCATGGTTTAATAGAGATAGATTTGTTTTATCTGCGGGACATGGATCAATGCTATTGTACTCTGTTTTATATTTGTCTGGTTATAAAACTATTACTATTGATGATATTAAAAATTTTAGGCAATTAAATTCTATTTGCGCTGGACATCCCGAGTATGAAAGAGATTCTGGAATAGAAACAACTACCGGTCCTTTGGGACAAGGTATAGCTAATGCTGTTGGCTTTGCCTTAGCTGAAGAAATTAATAGAGAAAAATTTGGTGATAAAATTTGCGATCACAAGACTTATGTTATCGCAGGTGATGGCTGTTTAATGGAAGGGGTCAGTCATGAAGCAATGAGTCTAGCAGGACATCTAAAGCTTAAAAACTTAATATTGTTTTTTGACAATAACTCTATTTCAATTGATGGAAATACTAATCTTAGTATTTCTGATGATTATAAAAAAAGATTTGCTTCCTATAATTGGGATTTAATTGAAATTAATGGTCATGATCATAATCAAATTTCAAAAGCCATTAGTAAAGTTCAAAAAGCAAAAAAACCGACAGTTATATCCTGTAAAACTATCATTGGTTACGGTTCGCCAAATAAAAGCAATACGGCTTCTGTTCATGGAAGTCCTTTGGGAAGCGCTGAAATTGATTTAGTTAGAAAAAAATTAAAATGGAAATATCCACCATTTGAAATCCCTGAAAATATTTTAAAAGAATGGAGAAAATTAATTATTACTGGAAAAAAACATGAAGAAAACTGGAAAAAAAACTTTGATAAATTAGAAAAAAACAAAAAAGAAGAACTTTTAAGAATTAAGTCAGGTAACTTACCAAAAAACTTTAATGAAAAAATTAGCCAAATTAAAGATAAATTTTTTGAAAACTCAAAACCTATTGCAACTAGAAAGTCTTCAGAAGCGTGCCTTGAAGCAATTACAACTACATTCATTATGGAATAAGAGAACATGGTATGTGCGGTGTAATGAATGGTTTGGCTCTAGATCAAAGTACCATTCCTTATGGTGGAACATTTTTAATATTTTCTGACTATTGCAAGCCTTCAATTAGATTAGCCGCTTTAATGAAACAAAGAGTCATATACGTGTTAACACATGACTCTATCGGCCTAGGAGAAGATGGTCCAACCCATCAACCGATTGAACAGCTTTTTAGCTTAAGATCGATTCCAAATTTAAATGTATTTAGACCAGCAGACTCAATCGAAACTTTAGAAGCTTGGGAATTAGCTTTAAAATCAAATTCGTCTCCTAGCGTTCTTGCTCTTACAAGACAAGATTTACCAATGGTAAGAAAAAAAGAATCTAAAGAAAATTTAACTCAATATGGCGGTTACATATTGAGTGATTCAAAAAATAATAATTGCAATTTAATAATAATTGCAACTGGATCGGAAGTAGAGATTGCCTTAGATGTTCAAAAAAAATTAAATGAACAAAATATAGAATCGAAAGTTATTTCTATGCCTTGTTTAGAGTTGTTCGAAAAACAATCTAAAGAATACAAAAATAAAATTTTAGGAAAAAACTCTTTTACAGTAACCATAGAAGCAGGTGTTACAATAGGTTGGGAGAAATATACATCTAACGGAATTTCTTTTGGTATTAATTCATTTGGAAAGAGCGCCCCTTACAAACAAATATATAAACATTTTGGTCTCACTTCTGAGAATATTATCTCAGAAATCAAAAAAAATTATAAATAACTAAGCTTATTAATGAATAATCTAAATACGCTTTCTAGCAACGAAGATATTAAAGATAAAATTATTTTTTTAAGAGTAGATTTTAATATTCCAATAAAAGATGGAAAAGTAATTGACGATACCAAAATAGTTAAAATGAAAGATATTATTAATAAGTTGCTATCTAAAAAGACTAAAATTATCTTATGTTCCCATTTAGGAAGACCTCAAAAAAATGGCAAAGAAGGATTATCTCTAAACCAAGTTAAAAATAAATTAGAAAATATTTATAAGAAGGACATAGTCTTTTTAAATAATTATTTAAATAACGAAACTAAGAACAATATAAAACAATCAGATAAAGATTTATTTCTTCTAGAAAATATTAGATTTTATAAAGAAGAGGAAAAAAATGATCCTGAATTTGCTAAACAATTGGCAAAACTTGCAGATATTTACATAAATGAAGCATTCTCCTGCTCTCACCGAGCTCACGCGTCTGTAACTGGAATAACTAAATTTATAAAATCATACGCTGGAGAAACAATTATTAATGAATTAAATTCTTTAGATAAAATTTTTAATAAATCAAACAAGCCTGTAACTTGTATTATTGGCGGTTCGAAAATATCTACAAAAATTGATTTAATTTCTAACCTAATTAAAAAAGTAGATTTTATGATTATTGGTGGAGCTATGGCTAATAACTTTATAAAATATAACAATTTTGAGATTGGAAAATCTTTGTTTGAGCCCAATAAGGAAGAAACTATAAAAGAAATTATTTCTGTAGCTAAAAAGAATAACTGTAAATTAATAATTCCTGAAGATGTTATTGTTTCGACTAATGAAAATATTGCTGGAAAAAATAAAAATTTATCTGAAATAGAAGCTAATGATATAATTTTTGATATTGGTCCTAATACTATTAAAAGTATTGGTGAAATTATTAATTCATCAAAAACATTGCTATGGAATGGTCCACTTGGTTTTTTTGAAAAAGATTTTTTTGCTAATGGAAGTAACGAAGTTGCAAAATTAATTAAAACAAATACTCAAAAAAAATTATTAACATCGATAGCTGGCGGTGGCGATACTGCAGCTGCAATCAAAAAAGCAAATGCTGAAGATGGTTTCAGTTATATCTCAACTGCAGGTGGTGCTTTTTTAGAATGGCTTGAAGGAAAAATACTTCCAGGACTAAAAGTCCTTGAAAAATAATTTTTAAATAACTAAAAGATTAGTTCTATGAACAGTATCGAGTCTATTGCTCTTGCAATGGTCCAAAAGGGCAAAGGAATTTTGGCTGCTGACGAAAGTAATAGCACAATGACTAAAAGATTAGATTCTGTAAAAATTCCTTCTACAGAAGCAAATAGATTAAAATTTCGAGAAGCTCTTTTTACATCAAAAAGAATTAAAGATTTTATAAGCGGAATAATCCTGTTTGATGAAACAATAAAACAAACCGCTTCTAATGGAAAAAGTATTTCCAAATTATTGAGTGATCAAGGAATTATTCCTGGAATCAAAGTTGATAAAGGAGTTAAGCCACTTGCGCTCTCAAATGATGAAAAAATTACTGAGGGACTGGATGGTCTTAAAGAAAGATTGATTGAATATTATAAATTAGGAGCAAGATTTACTAAATGGAGAGCTGTATACGATATATCAAATATCTACCCATCAAAAACTTCGATAGTTGCAAATGCTCACGCTCTAGCAAGATACGCTGCTATTGTGCAAGACACAAATATGGTTCCAATTGTTGAGCCTGAAGTCTTGATGGATGGTAATCATGACATTAAAAAATGTTACGAAGTAACTACCGCAGTATTAAATGAATGTTTTAATCAACTAGTTGTTCATAAAGTAAATTTAAAAGGAATAGTGTTAAAACCAAACATGATATTAAATGGTTCTGAGTCTGGAAAAAAAAATATAACTGAAGAAGTTGCTGAAAAAAGCCTTGATTGCCTAAAAAGAAATGTTCCAAAAGAAGTCCCTGGAATAGCTTTTCTTTCAGGCGGTCAAAGTGAGCTTGAAGCAACTGAAAATCTAAATTCTATAAATAAAATTAATGATACAAAATTTGCATTTACATTTTCATACGGTAGAGCACTGCAGCAAAGTGCATTAAAAACTTGGGCAAAAAATATCAACGACAAAGCTACTGTCCAATCAGTGTTCGACTTAAGATCTGAAATGAATAGCCTTGCCTCACTTGGTAAGTGGAAATTAGATTTAGAAAAAAAAGCGGCTTAATTTATTGAGTAAATTTCTTTACTTAATCTCTCCTGAAAAAATTACTAATCATAAAATTTTTCTTAAAAAACTAGAACTGGTTTTTACAAGTAATATTATAAAATTTTTTCAACTTAGAGTTAAGAATCAAAAAAGAAAACAAATTATATTGCTTGGAAAAAAAATTATAAAACTTACTAAAAAATATAAAGTTAATTTTATTGTAAATGATGATCCTTATATTGCAAAAATATTAAATGCTGATGGCTGTCATCTTGGTCAGCAAGACATGTCTATTAATTTTGCAAAAAAAATATTAAAAAAAAACTCAATTATTGGTGTCACTTGTCACAATTCTAAAATACTTGCATCTAAAGCTTTTGCCAATAAAGCAAGTTATATAGCTTTTGGTGCTTTTTATCCAACAAAAACTAAAAAAGTAAAGTACAGAGCCAAATTAAGTTTAATTAAATGGGCAAAAAAAAATATTAAAAAACCTATAGTTGCTATAGGAGGCATTAATCAAAAAAATTATGAAAAAATATTAAATGCCGGCGCAAATTATATAGCTTGTTCGGCTAGTATATGGAAAAGTAACATAAAAGATCCATTAACTGCTGTAAACATGTTTAAAAAATAGATATACGTTCTCAGGATAAATATGAAAATTTTAGGATCAGACATCAGAGTTGGTAATATCATTGAATATAAAAATGATCTTTGGAAGTGCCTTAAAAACCAAACATCAAATCGTGGAAACCTTCGGTCGCACAATCAAGTAGAGCTTAAAAGTATTACTAAAGGCACAAAATTAAATGAAAGATTTAGAGCGGATGAAACAGTGGAAAAGGCAAGTCTTGAAGAAAAAAAATTTCAATTTTTATATTCAGCAAACGACGAATTCTTTTTTATGGATAGCGAAAATTTTGAACAAATCTCAATCAACAAAACAATTGTTGAAGAATGCGAAAAATTATTAAAAGAAAATTTAGAAGTGACTATTGAATTTTATCAAGAAAAACCATTAAGTGTTATTTTGCCTAGATCTGTAGAATATGAAATTATTGAAACAGAGTCTGTCGTAAAAGGACAAACAGCCTCCGGTTCTTTTAAACCAGCAACGATTCAAAACGGTGTTAAGATAATGGTTCCTCCATTTATAAGCCAGGGCGATAAAATAATTGTTGATACAGAGACGCAAGAGTATTTAAAAAAAGTTAGCTAATGCCTCTACTGTCGGCAAATCTTAACATTATGGAGAAGGCCTGTAAAAAAGCATCTAAACTACTTATTCGTGATTTTGGTGAAATTGAAAAATTACAAGTATCAAAAAAAGGACCTGGGGATTTTGTTACAAATTCAGACAAAAGAACTGAAAAAATAATTATAAATGAACTTTCTCTTGCTCGACCCGACTATTCATTTCTAGCTGAAGAAAGTGGCTCATCTGAAAAAAGTACTGAATTTAGATGGATAATTGATCCAATCGATGGAACTACAAATTTTTTACATGGGGTTCCTTATTTTGCAATATCAATAGGTCTAGAAAAAAATAAAGAAATTATATGTGGTATGATCTTTAATCCTATAACTAATGAAATGTTTTATGCTGAAAAAGGTAAAGGAGCATATTTAAATAATTCAAGAATTCGTGTTTCATCAAGAAAAAATATTGATGAATGCGTTCTTCTAACAGGGGGGCCTATTCTTTCTTATAAAAATAAAGAAATATTTTTCAAAGAGTATGAGTCTGTTAGCAGAAAAGTTGCAGCGACTAGAAAATTTGGTAGCTCGGCGTTGGATCTTGCATATCTTGCTAGTGGAAGATGCGATGGAGTATGGGAAAGAAACTTAAATTATTGGGATATTGCAGCTGGAATTATAATTGTTAAAGAAGCTGGAGGCACAGTAACTGATTTTAAAGGGGGAAATAAATATATCGAAGATAGAAATCTCCTGGCTACAAATTCAAAAATAGATAAAGATCTCATTGCTTTGCTTGCATAAATTTTAAATGCTAAAAATCCTGATTTTTTTATTTCTTGATGTTCTTGCTTTTAGCGGAGTTTTAATTTCGACTCTACCATTTTTAATTCATGAATATGGTGGCAATATTCTTTTGATAACAATAATTTTTGGATCATTTTCATTTTTTCAATTCTTTACATCTCCTTTTTGGGGAAGTTTATCAGATAGATTTGGCAGAAAACCACTCATCATCTTAAATTGTTTTGCAGAAATATTAGCTAATTTAATATTAGCGATTAGTGGAAGTTTGCTGATGATATTTTTATCAAGAATTATTGCAGGTTTATTTAAAAATAAAATTTATTTTCAATTCAAATTAATGAAAAAAAAAATATTATTACCTTTCTTTTTAGTTATATTCATAGTTTATTTTGGATTTTCCGGAATGGAAGGAATATTTGCAATCTGGATAAAAGAAACTTTTGAATGGGGACCAAAAGAAGTTGGAATAGTTATGCTCTATGCTGGCTTAAGTCAGATTATAGTTCAAGGATTTATTTTAAGGATACTACTAAAATTTTTTAATGAAGTTCAATTAATAAAAAGCGGCATTTTATTTTTAATTTTTGGTTTTTTATTAATTCCAACTTCTAATATTTATTTGGTACCAGTTGCAATATTTTTTTTATGTTACGGAATTGGTGTAACAAATCCTTGTTTAAATAGTTTAGTTTCAAAAAAATGTTCTAAAAATGAAAAAGGATTTGCTCTGGGTGCCGCTTATTCTGCTCAATCAATTTCAAGATTTATTGGTCAACCGGCTGCTGGTATTTTATTTTTATTTTTTGGGAAAGATATGCCTTTTTATGTAAACTCGACAATTCTTGTTCTAACAATAATATTTTATTTGTCTTTAATTAAAAAAGTTAACAAATAAGGACTTTATTCGCTAAGAAGTGTTGTCTATTTATCTAATTTTGTTATAAAAACTTTCTTCTAAAATTATGAAAGAAAAAATACACCCAAAAACACACAAGATAAAAGTTGTAATGACTGATGGCAGTCAGTTTGAAACATTATCGACTTGGGGAAAAGAAAACGATGTTATGAAATTAGATATTGATCCAATATCACATCCTGCTTGGACAGGTGGTTCACAAAAAATTATAGACAAAGGAAGAGTAAGCAAATTTAATAAAAAATTTGAAAATCTTACTACTAAAACAAGTAAAAAATAAATATTTATGCTAGATAAACCTTTAATGCCAAAAGCAACGGCGGTATGGTTGCTCGAGAATACAAGTCTGACTTTTAAACAAATTGCAGATTTCTGTCAGCTTCATGAACTTGAAATTAAAGGGATTGCAGATGGAGATGTTGCGGTTGGAATAAAAGCCTATAATCCAATACTTGCAAATCAGTTAACAAGAGAAGAAATTGAAGAATGCAGCAAGGATCCTAACAGATCGTTGTCTATAAATAAAAAAGTATTAGATTACGAAATCAAAACAGTTGTTGGCCCAAAATATACTCCACTTTCCAAGAGACAGGATAGACCGGATGCAATTGCTTGGTTGATTAAAAATTACCCACAATTATCCGAGGGTCAAATTTCAAAACTTGTAGGTACTACAAAAAATACTGTGGAATCTGTTAAAAGTAGAAAACATTGGAACACTTCAAATATAACACCTAAAGATCCAGTGGCTTTAAACTTGTGTACTCAAAGCGATCTACAAAAGGCTGTAGAAAAAGCTAATAGAAAAGTTGAGAGTCAAAAAAAAGCAAAATTGAAACTAGAAGCTAATAAGTAATTTAACTTATTTTATAACTAAATATGTCTTTTAATTCAAAAAATAAATCTATTGTTTCTATAATCATGGGAAGCAAATCAGATTGGAATACTCTTAAAAAATCAGCAGAAATTCTTAAAAAATTAAAAATTCAATACCATATAAAAATTGTATCAGCACATAGAACTCCTATGAGATTAGTAGAATTTGCAAAATCTGCTAAAAAAAATAATATTTCAGTTATTATTGCTGGAGCGGGTGGGTCTGCTCATTTACCTGGAATGGTTGCTGCAATCACTGACTTGCCAGTTATTGGAGTGCCTATGGAAACAAAATCATTAAAAGGATTGGACAGTCTATTATCAATTGTTCAAATGCCATTCGGAATACCCGTTGGAACTGTTGCTATTGGAGAAACTGGAGCAAAAAATGCTGCTTTATATGCTGCTTCTATCTTAAGTCTTAATAATAAAAAAATTGCAAACAACTTGAGAATATGGAGAAACAAGCAAACACTATCAGTAAAGCATAGCCCTAAGAAATGAGAAAAAAAACCTTTACCCTTGGAATATTTGGGGGTGGTCAGTTAGGAAAATTTTTAGTTCAAGCCGCAAATAAACTTAATATCAGAACTTTTGTATTTACTGACAGTGTCGATTCACCTGCTATTTACTATTGTGATGATTTTATTATCTCAAGTTATGAAAATAAAAAAAAATTAGATTTTTTTATAAAAAATATTAATTTAGCAACTTTTGAATTTGAAAATATTCCTTTTAAAACCCTTGATTATGTTGAAAAAAAAATCAATGTATCTCCAAAACCTTCTATAATAAAAATTCTTCAAGATAGATTAAAAGAAAAAACTTTTTTAAATTCAATAGGAATCAAAACAACTGAATTTTATTATTTAAAAAAAATTAATAAAAAAAAAATAAACAATAATATTTTTCCTGCATTAGTAAAAACAATACGTCTTGGATATGATGGCAAAGGGCAAATATTTTTTAAAAATAAAAAAAATTTTTTAAAACATTCCTTTAAAAATGAAGAGTATATAATAGAAAAATTAATTAATTTTAAAAAAGAAATTTCAATAGTTACAACTAGATCCAAAAAAGAAAGTGTTTCATATGATGCTTTTGAAAATCTTCACAGAAATCAAATACTGAATAAATCTCATATTCCAGCAAATATTAATTTAAAACTAAATAATGATGCAAAAAAAATTGCAAAAAAAATTGCTGATAAATTAAATTATATAGGAACAATGTGTGTTGAATTTTTCGTAACAAAAAATAATGAATTATTAGTAAATGAAATTGCTCCTAGAGTTCACAATTCTGGACACCTAACAATGAACGCCCATAATGTTAGCCAATTTGAAAATCATATAAGGGCGATTTGTAATCTTAAATTAAAAAAACCTAAAAGATTACATAAAGCAATTATGTATAATATTCTCGGTTATGATATTAAAAAATACAGATCAAAAGAAACTATCAAGAATGAATTTTTTTATGATTATGGAAAAAAAGAAATTAAAGATAAAAGAAAAATGGGGCATTTAACTAAAATCTTTTAAAAACCACGCCCTGCTTTTTGTGCAGAAAAAAAACTTAAAAAAGTTTTAATATTTTTTAGAAAATCTAATTTTATTTTGAATTGAGATAATAATTTAACGTGCTCTAATGATCTTTTTATTTCTGTATCAAGATCTTTTTGCGACAACTGCTCTTTGTAAAAACTCAGTATCAAAATTTTTAAATAAACCGATGATAATATTAATCTTTTTGTATAATAATTAAAATCTACGGAACGGTCATTAGCATATCTCCACATAATATCTGCAACAGAATATATATAAGTTAAAACTTTGCTTGGGTTATTATTTTTTATTAAATAAATAAAAATTTTCTGAATTAAATCTTTGTATTTTTTTTCTATTTGAAATCTTTTATTAAGTAAAAAAGATATTTTTTCATTAGTTTTAGGGAACTTATTAACTTTAAACCTAACTTCAACTAAAAATCTTTGATTTAAATCTTCAAAAATTAATTCGCTAATTTTAATTAATAATTCTCGTTTATCAAAAAAATTTATTTCTCCTGTTTTTTTTAGAAAAACATCTTGATCAATATTATCAAAATCAATTTTTTTAAAATTTTTATATAGATAATTTAAAATCTTATCTTTTTTCAATTTTGTTAAATCAATCATTAAAGACTAATAATGATAAAATACTTTAAGCAAAGTTCTTATAACAGGATAAAAAATAAGACTTACGATGATGTTAATAGCTAATAATAAATACTCGAACGGAGTTTGAGAAAAATAACTTAATATAATTACTGATGCAATTTGCGTAATCAAAAGAGATAGACCAAATGCTATAAATTCATTTTGAAAATTTGTCTGCGTTCTTCTTTGTTTTAAATATGAAGCTAATTTACTTAATAGTATAAAGCAAATAGACGTCATACCAAAAGGCATACCTTGTAATGAGTCAAAAATTAATCCTATAAAAAATAAAAATGTAATTGAAAAACGTCCTTTGTCAAAAAAAGAAAAATAAAAAACTAATATATATTTAATGTTAATAATTGGACCTGGTGCAATCCAAGTATTTATAAAAATACTATCATTAATACAAATAAGCGTAAAAATAATATGAGCTGAATAAAACTTTATTTTTTCTAAAAAAGACTGCATTATTTTTTAACCTTTAAAACTGAAACATAATTTAACTGGTGCTCCTTAAAACCTAGATCAACTGAATATTTTCTTTTTTTTATATCTTTTTTATTGTCTGTGATTATTTTTCCAACATATAGGCCTTCTTTTATAACTCCATCTGAACCTGAGGTATAAATCTGATCATTATTTTCAAAAACAGCATTTTGTGGAAGAAAAAGTAATTGTGCTCCACCAAGACCATTCCCTTTTAAAATTGCATTA
This sequence comes from Candidatus Fonsibacter lacus, assembly GCA_010021145.1. Lineage (GTDB taxonomy): Bacteria > Pseudomonadota > Alphaproteobacteria > Pelagibacterales > Pelagibacteraceae > Fontibacterium > Fontibacterium lacus. The sequence continues at coordinate 827 of RGRP01000009.1, read as the reverse complement.
ACTCCTCTCGATGGAATAACCACAGGAACTCTACTATTAAGATCAGTAATCACCATAGCTTTTTTGTTCAATCTCATCTTTGAGTTTTTTGTTTTCTAAAACAATATTAAAATTAAAGTACTGTCTTGCTGAACTGCCGAGGTCAGAGATAAGTTTGACTGGAGCATTAACTATGTAAATACTATAAGTAACCCCATCATTTATTAATGCTTTTAAAAATCTTATAGCTTTAAAATCACTTTTTTCTGAAAATAAAAATAAAAAACAAATTATAATATAAGAAGGAAGAAGAAATTTTTTGCTGATTGTTTTTTGTAAAGCTGAAACGCCTGGAGTTGAGCTTCTTGCAAGCCGATTTTGACTCATATTAGATTAATATAACTTTTTAATATGAAGTTAGCATAGAAGAAAATATTCCTTCTTGCTCTAAAGCTTTGCCAGTTCCAATTGCAACACATGATAATGCATCTTCTGCGATAGTAACCGGTAATCCTGTTTCTTTTTTAATAAGTTTGTCTAGATTTTTTAAATATGCACCGCCCCCCGCAAGTACCATTCCTGAGTCTACTAAGTCTGAGGACAGTTCTGGTGGGGTATTTTCTAATGCATGTTTAACAGCATTAACAATTTGATTCACTACTCCCTCTAAAGCCTCAGCACTATCTTTTTCTGTTAGTATAACTTCTTTTGGAGTTCCTGTTCTAATATCTCTTCCTTTCATTAAAAAAGTTTTTTCAGAACCCGTTGGAATTGCAGAACCTATTTCTTTTTTAATTCTTTCTGCTGTTGAGTCTCCAATTAATAAATTAAATTTTTTCTTCATAAAA
>RGRP01000080.1 GCA_010021145.1 Candidatus Fonsibacter lacus | reverse complement strand
CAGATGAAATCCAATTAAGAATTGGATACTCATAAATTTTTCCGCTCTTGATCGTTTCAAGTAAAATAATTGAAGAAAGAATAGCTCCAATTACAACAAATGAAGAGGTTATAATCTGACAAGCTCGATCTCCTATCTTTTTGTAAAAGAAAGCTGAAATGAAAGATCCAAGTAAAGGTAAAAATAATATTAAATAAAGCATTTAACCTTTCATAGAGTTGATGTCTTCAACTTGAATAGATCCTCTGTTTCGGAAGAAGACCACAAGTATAGCAAGACCAATTGCTGCTTCAGCGGCTGCAACAGTTAATATAAAGAGTGTAAAGATTTGCCCTGTTATATTTTGTAAATAAACAGAGAAAGCGACCATATTAATGTTCACTGAAAGAAGAATTAATTCAATAGACATTAAAATAACGATAACGTTTTTACGATTAACGAAAATTCCAAACACGCCTAATGTAAAAATGATTGCAGATAAAAATAAGTAGTGAGCTAAAGTAATTTCAATCATTAATTTTTACTCCTTTATTACTTTCAACATCGACAAGCTCTATTGAATCTTCTCTTTCACGAGAGGACTGCTTTAAAATGTCTTGGCGTTTAAGGTTATCTCTACGTCTAAAAGTGAGCAAAATAGCGCCTATCATAGCAACTAACAGAACAATCCCTGAAAGTTGGAATGGTAAAAAGTAATCTGTGTAAATTAATTTACCAATTTGCTCCGTATTAGTTTCTTTTGCATCATATGCAATTTTTGCAGTCTTAATAAATTCAGATTTATACTGCCAGCTACCGACAATAATTATTAATTCAAAAAATATTACTAAAGCAATAAAAAATCCAAATGGCATATATTGTAGGAAACCTTGTTTAACTTTTACAAAATTTCCCTCTAACATCATCACAACGAATAAAAATAATACGGCAACAGCCCCCACATAAACAATCAGTAAAATCATACCGACGAATTCAGCGCCAATCATAATGAATAAACACGAAACGTTTACAAACGCTAAAATTAAAAAGAAAACTGAATGCACAGTATTCTTTGAAGAAATAACCATAATACTTGAAAGAATAGTTATTGAAGACAGTAAATAAAAAATTAATGCGTGTGCTATCATCTGAATGATTTATCCACTTTAATATTGTGAGCTAATTCTTTTTCCCACTTGTCACCATTTTCTAAAAGTTTTGCTTTATTGTAATAAAGTTCTTCTCTTGTCTCTGTGGCAAATTCAAAATTAGGTCCTTGAACAATTGCATCAACCGGACAAGACTCCTGGCAAAGTCCACAGTAAATACATTTCAACATGTCGATGTCGTATCGAGTTGTTCTTCTAGAACCATCTTCACGAGGTTCAGCTTCAATGGTAATTGCCTGAGCAGGACAAACTGCTTCACATAATTTACAAGCAATACATCTCTCCTCACCATCAGGATATCTTCGCAGAGCATGTTCACCTCTAAATCTTGGACTAATAGGTCCTTTTTCAAATGGATAGTTAACGGTTGCTCTTCTTTTAAACATATAAATAAAAGCAAGATAAAGTCCTTTAACAAACTCGGATAAAAAAATTATTTTTAATACTCTAGAAAATTTTATTTTCATTTTGGTAATAAGTTAAAAAAATATAAAAAACCTGCCGTTAAAACGACCCAGAATAATGAGAATGGTAAAAATACTTTCCAACCTAATCTCATTAATTGATCGTAACGATAGCGTGGTACAATTGCTTTCACTAAAGCAAATAAAATAAATAAAAATAATATTTTAAAAATTAACCATAGCGGTGATGGAATTGCGTTAAATGGATAAGCGTCAATTGGGGATAACCAACCTCCTAAAAATAAAACAGAACCCAGTCCGCATAATAATAAAATATTTGCATACTCCCCTAACCAGAATAATGCGTACATCATTCCTGAATATTCAGTTTGATACCCAGCAACCAACTCCGCTTCAGCCTCGGGTAAATCGAATGGAGGTCTATTTGTTTCAGCTAATGCAGAGATAAAAAAGATAACAAACATTGGGAATAATGGGATGGCATACCAAATGTTTTTTTGGGCAAGAACGATATCAACTAAGTTTAAAGAACCAGCACACAGCAATACGTTTATTATAATAAAGCCAATGGATACTTAGAATTAGATGCCCAACCCGCCATAATAATTCCGTAAACACCAAGGGAAGAAACTGCAAAGATATATAAAATTCCAACATTAATATTTGCAAGTACTAATGTTTCACTAAATGGAATAACTGCCCAAGCAATTAGCGCAAGTGACATGGTAACTATTGGAGCGATTATAAAAATGACTTTGTTTGCATGAATGGGAATAATAATTTCTTTAAAAATATACTTAAGTGCATCGGCTGCAGTTTGTAGTAAACCAAAAGGTCCTACAACATTTGGTCCTTTTCTAAGCTGAACTGCGCCCCACACTCTTCGATCCACCCAAACAATCATTGCAACAGCAATTAAAACTGGAACAAGAAGTGCAGCAATCTTTAAAAGATCATATAAAACTATATTAAAATATTCTAACAACATTAGTTATCTGTTCCTGTCTTTTGTAAAATTTGTTTAGCTTTTTTGCATTCATCCATTGTCTTTGATGAAGCTGCGATAATGTTAGAGAAGTAAAAATCAAAATCAGCAATTTTTACAGTACCATTGACTGGTGTAACATTTTTAAATGTTAAGCTATCAATTGATGATTTAGGCAGTTCATCTATTTCTTTAAAGATTGGATAATCTTTAAATAAATTTTCTCTTAAAATTTGAAATGAATTAATATCAATTGTTTTTTTAAAAACATCTGACAAAGCTCTAAGTATTTTCCAATCTTCCTTAGCTTCTCCTGGAGGAAAACTTGCTTTATTGGCATTTTGTACTCTGCCTTCAGTATTAACATACAGACCTTGTTTTTCTGTATAAGCAGCCCCTGGTAAAATTACATCAGCAATTTTACTATTCAATCCGCCGTGCGACCCTTGATAAATTACAAACTTATTATTTGGTTTAACTTTAATTTGATCAGCGCCTAAAAGATAAACAACTTTTAAAGTATCATCATTTAATTTATCTAAAAAATTAGATTTCATTAAATTTAAGTAAATAGCACCAACACTTGAGGCGTTTTGATGAAGAATGTTTAGACCATTCCAATCATTATTTAAAAAATTATTCTCTTTTAAAATCTTTTTAATCGTTTCAAGGACATATTCACCATTTGAACTTAATCCAGATTCACCAATAATAAATACTGGCTTTTTCGAAGACTTAAGACTGTTATAAATTTTTCCATTTTTGGCTAAAATATCCCCGATCGCTGAAAAGGATGAACCCACGTTCTCATGCGGATAAGTAAGATCACCCACATCTCCAATAGAATAAACTTTAGTTTTTCTAGCTAAATAAGCCTTTCTAATTCTAGCATTTAAGATGGTTGCTTCTAATCTTGGATTAGATCCAACTAAAACTACTAAATCTGCTTCCTCTAAACGAGCAATCGAAGTGTTAAATAAATAATTAGCCTTATGCGATGCATCGATAAAATAATTTGTTGGTCTAAAATCTATGTTGTCAGAAGATAAAACATCTTTGAAAAACTTCTTAAACATATACATAGTTTCAACATCCACTAAATCGCCAACTGCTCCAAAAACTTTATCTCCTGTAAAGCCTTTTGTGTTATCCGAGATGAATTTAAAAGCATCATCCCAACTACAAGGTTTAAGTTTGCCATCCACTTTTATAAAAGGAGTATCTAAACGATTTTTTAATAATCCATCGCAAGCATAACGAGATTTATCACTTAACCACTCTTCATTAATTTCATCATTAATTCTTGGTAAAATTCTTTTTACTTCCCAACCTTTTGTGTCCAC
>RGRP01000079.1 GCA_010021145.1 Candidatus Fonsibacter lacus | reverse complement strand
AAATGTTAACTACTTTGATGATATATATTTAGCTACTCAAAAAGTAGACCTTATTATTATTCACACTGAATGGGATGAGTTTAAGAATCTAAATTTTTCTAAAATTATGAATAATAATAAAAAAGTTATTATATATGATTTAAGAAATCTATACGACAGCAAGTACTTTAATAATAAAAACAGTATTACTTATTATTCTATCGGCAGACCCGTTAATGCCTAAGATACTTATAAAGTTAAAAAAAATTAAGACTCAAGCTAAAATTAAGAAACCTAATTTTTATGAAGTTATTCTTTTAAATGATGATTTTACAACAATGGAATTTGTTGTTAAAGTTTTGCAATTGTTTTTTAATATGACCAAAGTCAGTGCTAATAAAATTATGCTTAAAATTCACAACGAAGGCAGCGCTGTATGTGGTATTTATCCTTATGAAGTCGCTGAGACTAAGGTTATGCAGGTTATAAATTTTGCAAAGCAAAATCAGTATCCACTAAAATGTATTATGAAAAAATCTATCTAAATGGCTACATTTACTAAATCTTTAGAACAGGCAATTTCTCAAGCATTTAAATTTGCAACTGAAAAAAAACATCAATACGTCACTTTAGAACATTTGCTACTTGCTTTAACAGATGAAACCGATGCACGTAATGTTATGAAAGCATGCAATGTAGATGTAGATTTACTAAATGAAAATCTAGAGTTTTATATTGATAATGAATTAGAAAATATAGTTACTACTGATACAAAATTAGAGCCTCAGCCGACAGCAAGCTTCCAAAGAGTGATCCAAAGATCCATTGTTCACGTTCAATCTTCAGGAAAAAATGAAGTTACAGGAGCAAATATATTAGTTGCATTATTCGCTGAAAGAGAAAGTCATGCTACTTTTTTTTTACAAGAACAAGAGGTTACACGTTACGATGTAGTCAATTTTATTTCTCATGGAATTACAAAAGTTGATAATTTTGCATACGGCGGATCTTTCGATAGCTCATCATCGCCTAACAATAATAAAGCTGCAACAAATTCTCCTTTAGAAACGTACTGTGTTAATTTAAATAAAAAAGCTGAACAAAATAAAATTGATCGTTTAATTGGAAGAACTGTAGAAGTTGATCGCTTAGCACAAATTTTATGTAGAAGAACTAAAAACAACCCATTATTAGTAGGTGATCCCGGCGTTGGAAAAACAGCAATTGTTGAAGGACTTGCATTAAAAATTTTTAATAATGAAGTTCCTGAGATTTTGAAATCTCATGTAATTTTTTCTTTGGATATGGGAACATTAATTGCTGGAACTCGATATAGAGGAGATTTTGAAGAGCGTCTAAAATTAATTATTAAAGAAATAGAAAAAAATAAAAATTATATTTTATTTATTGATGAAATACATACATTAGTAGGAGCTGGATCTACATCTGGAAGCTCAATGGATGCTTCTAATATGCTTAAGCCTGCTTTGCAGGCAGGAAATATAAGATGCATTGGATCGACTACTTATAATGAGTACAGATTATTTTTTGAAAAAGACAGAGCCTTACAAAGAAGATTTCAGAAAATTGATGTGCCGGAGCCTACAATCGATGAAGCATATAAAATTATGTATGGAATTCGATCAAAATACGAAAAATTTCATAACGTTAAATTTACTGATGCTGCAATCAAAGCATCCGTAGATTTGTCTAGTAAATATATTGGTAATAAAAAATTGCCAGATAAATCAATCGATATTATTGACGAATTAGGATCTTCAGAAGTTTTAAAACCAGAAAATCAGAGAAAAAAAATATTAGATGTTGAAGATATTGAACGAATAGTTTCTCAAATTACGAAAATTCCTGAAAAAAATATTTCTGTAAATGACAGAATGTATTTGAAAGATTTAGATAAAAATTTAAAGAGAGTTATTTTTGGGCAAGATGTTGCAATTGATAGCCTTGTGTCTTCAATTAAATTATCAAGATCCGGCTTAAGAGATAGCAATAGGACTATCGGAAATTATATGTTTTCAGGCCAGACGGGTGTTGGAAAAACTGAATTAGCAAAACAACTTGCAAAAGTTTTGGGGATTGAACTTATTCGTTTTGATATGTCAGAATATATGGAAAGACATTCGGTTTCTAAATTGATTGGCGCTCCTCCAGGATACGTTGGCTTTGATCAAGGTGGATTGTTGTCAGAAAAGGTTGACAAGAATCCTTATGCAGTTCTTTTAATCGATGAAATAGAGAAAGCTCATCCTGATGTTTATAATGTTTTATTACAAATTATGGATTATGGAAAATTAACAGATCAAAATGGCAAAAAAATAGATTTTAGAAATATTATTTTAATTATGACAACAAATGCTGGGGCTGAAGATTTGCAAAAATCTCAAATAGGCTTCAACAAAAGTAATAATAAAGATGGTGATTTAGAGTCTATCAATAAAATATTCTCACCTGAATTTAGAAATAGATTAGACTCCATTGTTCAATTTAATGTTTTAAATAAAGATACTGTTAAAAAAATTGTTGAAAAATTTGTAATTGAACTTGAAACTCAGTTAGGCGAAAGAGATGTGATTATTAATTTAACTGATAAAGCTAATAATTTGATTTGTAAATTAGGTTTTGATGAAAAAATGGGTGCTAGACCACTGAACAGAGTTATTGATGAAAAGATTAAAAAACCTTTAGCCGATGAACTTATTCATGGAAAATTAGTCAATGGAGGTCATGTGTTAGTAGATGTTAAAAATGATGTTTTTGTTTTTGAAATTAACAAAATTGAAAAGACAACTAAAAAACCAGTTAGCAAAACAGTACAATAAATATGTTTGGTTTATTTTCTAGTAAAACAAAAAAAATTGAAGAAAAATTATCAAATCTTGCAACAGAAATAGCAAGTATACAAAAAAGTATTATTATTTATCCAAATGAAAATAATTATAAAAATTTACATATGAGCAAGACTAAAGAGTTAAATTCTCTTTATAATGATTTGGAAGATGCTAAGGGAAAAGATTATCTTAATGATTTTATTCGTAAATTATCTAATGAATACAAGAAATCTGAATATGTTTTATCTAAAGCAGAGCAGAAAATTTTAGATAAAATCTTAATCGAGTATAAAGTTAAAGTTAAAATAAAAGCTTAGATAGTCTCAAAAATACTTTCAATTTCTACACAGGCATTTAGTGGTAAAGAATTGCAACCTATGGCAATTCTTGAATGTAAATTTACTGAAAATATTTTTGCAATTAAGTCTGATGCACCATTAATAACTTTTGCGTGATCTGAAAAATTTTCTAAGCAATTTACGTAACCACTTATTCGAATACAGCTTTTGATTTTATTGAGATCGCCATTACATGCATTTTTTAATTGTCCGAGGGCATTTAAAACTGATATTTCAGCAGCTTTTTGTGCTTGTTCTAGAGATACATCTTTCATTACTTTTCCTGTTATTATCTTTCCATCAGTAGTAATCGGTAGTTGTCCTGATATAAAAATAAGTTTTTCATATTTACTAAATGCGGCGTAATTACCTACAGGTTTTGGAGGATTAGGAATATTAATATTTATTTTTTTTAATATTTCTTCAATTTTATTCATCTTCAGTTTTATCTTTTTTACTTTTCTTTCTATTTTTTTTACCACCTTTTGATTCATCGTAGGCAATTCTTGCAGCTATTAATACCAAAGCTTCTTCCATAGAGATATTTTCAGGATCTTTATCATCAGGAATTGTAGCATTGATAGTCTTATATTTAATATATGGACCATATTGGCCTTTCATAATTTTAACAGGTTTTTTATCTTCAGGATGTTCGCCAAGATTTTTTATTTCATTTGAAGTCCGTCTACCTGGTTTTGCTTCAGCAATTAATGTAATTGCTCTATTCAATCCTAATGAAAATATATCCTCAGGATTTTCTAGGGA
>RGRP01000078.1 GCA_010021145.1 Candidatus Fonsibacter lacus | reverse complement strand
ATCCGCGGTCAGGCCGTTAGCGGCCTGCCATTGCTTCACTTTGGCGTCCGTTTGGGGGCCGAACTTGCCATCGACGGGGGTAATCCCGAGGGCGCTTTGAACGGCTTTCACGGATTGGCCCGTAGAACCCTGTTTGACGGGCTTTCCGGGGTACTTGGGTGCTGTGGGTGCGGATGGGGTCGCCGGGGCGTTTGTAGCGCCTCCTAGGCGGGTCTGGATGGGGGTGGCGTCATGCCAACGGTCGGGATGGGTTTCGACGTGGATCCATGCGTCGCCCTGGCCGGGTGACCGGTTCACCCAGCCTTTACCGGCTTCCCAGTATTGCTGTTTGCGGTAATGGTGGATCCGTTGAATTCCGAGGGTTTGGTAATTGGCGATCAGCCACGGGATGACCTCGGCGTCGACGCGGAGCTGGTCGTTGTATCCCAAGTCGACGGCGGCGCCGTAGGCATGGCTTGACCATGCGGTGCCGCCGCGGATCGGCCGTTTGTTGTAGATCCCGAGGTTTGTCATGCCCCACGTCGTTTTCGCGTAGCCCGCTAGGGCGGTCAGGTTAGGGCTGGCGCCTTTGAACGGGGTCGCGTCGGGGCTGGTGTAGGCCCGCTGGTATGACACGAATTCAGGCATCAGGATCGTTTTTCGTTTCTTTGTCTTTGAGGCCGTTTCCGGCCAGCAGGCCACCGAGGGCGCCGACAAGGGTCATGACCAGCGGATTCAGGATTGCCCATGCGGATTCGTCGTTGGGGCTGACTTCGAGGGGCTGGACGACGAACAGGAGCCCGTACAGCAGAGATCCGACCGACAACATGAATGTCAGGGCTAGGCAGACGCCGATGACGAGGATCAGGCGGGCTTTGATTTCGCTGTTGCTGTATCGCTTCATGGGGCGTCGGGGCATCGTTGGGCCTCTGGTGCAGTTTCGCAGGTGTCGCGGGTTCTGTCAGCGCATCCGGTCAGCAGGATGTCCACCATAGAAGAAGCCGCCCATCGTCGTTTCGTCCGAAGCGAACGGGTTGAAGATTTCCACTACGCAGGAGTTAGTGGTGGTTCTTGCCGAACCTACGTTGTTGAATCCGTTTCCGTTGTTGGTTCCCACAACGGTAAGGCTTGTGGCGCTCCAACCTGCGTAGCCGAGAATCATGTAATAGTTAGCGGTCGTACTGCCAAGCGTCAGTTTTATGTCGCCGTCAGCCGAACTTGATCCTCCGACGTAGACGATTTTGTAGGCGTCGTAAGTGCTGGAAAAGGCGCTGGTGACGGTCACGGATGAAACGGCCGAACCGACCGTCTGCGTCTTGACCAGCCAGAGGCCGACAGCGTTCATGTCGGACGCCAGCAAAACGTCGCCGCTTGCGAATGAAGGAAATGCCATGGTTAGCCCAGCCTGTCTACGTTCAGTTGGTCGGTGTTGAGAATGAAAGCATGGTTGTCGGCCCAGTTGCCTAGGGACAGCGTAACCACCGTGTCGGCCGGGGTCACGGAGATCCGACGACCCTTGATGACGCAATAGGCGGTCTGGGACGCGGCGCCCGAGCCCGTCCATGTGATCTTGGCGCGTTGCCAGAATCCTTTTTCTACGTCGAGCAGGTGCCGCCATTTGCTGACGGCCGCGTCGGCGGCCAACCGTTTGACAAGGCTGGCCGATAGTGACAAAGAAACTGGTGTGAATCGGATGTTGCCGTAACGGTTGACCAGTTTGGCCGCCATTCGGTTTGTTTCCGTTTGGTTGGTAATGAACGTATTGTTGTAGACGACGGTTCGGTTGCCGTATGTGTTGATGGTTGACGCGTCGGTGGTCGTTTCAGTTGCCCCAACGAAATTGCCTTTGATCGAGGCGGTCGTTATCAAATCGTCGTTGTTGAATGCCTGTTGAAAATCGGTGTCGTCAAATGGCAACTTTGATCCGGATAGTGATCCAACGGCATCAAATTCAAAGTCGGTTCGATTGGTTGTGTTTCTGACGTTGTCTTGCCCAAGGCTGGTGTATGAATAAACGGCAAGTGGGCCTGTTGGCAACGGATAGTTGACGTAGGTAATTGTCGTGGCCCAGAACACGTCGTTCATGGCAGGTACCAAACTTGTTTGGATCGTGTTTGCAACCGTGGTTTGACCGGAACTTGGATACGTCACCAAGTCGGTGTTTGCCGCCCCGGAATACTCGTAATTCAAACTAAAACCCCAATCCGGTTGCCCCATCCTCAACACAAACTGGTTTTCAATACTTCCTAACAAGGCCACGTCATAATCGACAGTTGCCGACGAATACGCGTAATTTTTTGAACGGCCTGCTAACGCCAATGCGCTTTTGGCCGTAATGGTCACCGTCGAATAAACACCGTCGTCGACCAAATCAAACGCGGTCACGAATCCGTGAAATACTTGGTGGGTCGTGTCGGCGCCGCCCGTGTTGGTCAAACAGGCGACGAATACGCCTTGGGCGAACCAATCGGTTGTGCCGTAGGTGCCACCACCGCCGGGGGTCAGGGCGCCGTCACGGTTCAGCAGGGTAATGATGCATTCGCCAGTACCAATGACATTGACGTCAACTTGCTGGTCGATCTGGATGCCCATTACACGATTTGTGAAATCGGTCGGTGTTTGAACGCCACCAATTTTGACCGTCCATGACGTGTTGATCGCCATGGTTATCGCTGAATGCTAGTAGTAGTGGCCAACGGGACAGATCCGTTGTCCCTTGACCAGCGTTGCATGGCCCGCACCACATCGTCACCGGACGACCCGGCAGGCATATTGATCGTCACGTTCGTGGCCGACTGGCCACTAATCGTCGAGTTCGTCCCGAACGTCCCAATCCCCGGAATGTACGTCTGACCGGGCGCCAACGCCATGTTCGCTTGATCCTGCATCAGGGCTGGGTTCTGCAACAGTTTCGTCGCGTATTCCAACTGGCCGGCCTTGACGTTGAACAGGATCGCGTTCGCTTCGGCGCCCGTGATTTCCTTGGCGGCCAACATGGTCGCCACCAAATCACCGATCGCCCGTTGGGCGTCCCGAACAGCCTTGTCGATCTGCTCGGCGTTGATTTCTTCACCGTTGAACGCGGCCACGATCGCTTCGTTCAGTTCGTCGACTTGCTGTTTGCGCCAAAGATGTCGGTGATGACCTCGACGGCATCAGCCAAGATCGGCACCAGCGTTTCACCGACCGCTAACGCGAATTCTTGGCCCGCGTCTTTGAGGGTGTCAAACGTGTCCCGCAGTTGTTTGGCTTTGCGAACTTCGTCCTCGTTGACGACCTTGGCGTCGGCAACGGCTTTCAATGACGCTTCCAGTTCGGCGGATCCCATGTTGATGACCGTGGACAGTTCTTGCCAGCCTTTGCCCAGCAGTTGGGTGGCAACCTGTGCCCGTTTGGCGGGATCCTGAATCTTGCGTAACGCCTCGACCGTGTTCAGGAATGTCTTGTTGATGTCGGTGGCGCCGGTAGCAGTCTTGGCGATCTCAATCCCGGCGTCCGCGAACGCGGTGCTGTTGTCGGCCACAGCCCGGTTCAACTTGTTCAAGCCGGTTTGTAGCGATGCCTGCTCGACGCCAATGTCGCCTAAAACTTCCATGTATCGGCTGGCGTCCTCGACGGCTAGGCCGGTGGCGTTGGCGAACTTGTCGGCCGACAGGGCCAGCTCTTGGAACGCGGCAACGCCTTTGGCGGCAAATCCGACGATCGCGGCGCCACCCGCGGCGGCCAACGTGGCGGCGTTGGCTTTGATGGCGTCAAATGCTGCTTCGCCACCGGCTTTGAACTTGCCCATGGCACCGTCGGCTTGGCCGACTTTGTTTTTGAAGTTCTTGAACGCCGCCTCGGCTGATTTTAGGCCTTTGTCGGTGAATTCCGAAACGATGGGCAGGGTGATTGCCATTAGCGGATCCTCATTAGGGCTCGGGTGGTTTCAGCCTCGACGCGGGCCACGATGTCCCGCAGGCCGGCCTCTAAATCGGC
>RGRP01000077.1 GCA_010021145.1 Candidatus Fonsibacter lacus | reverse complement strand
ATATTAAAGACTCTAAAGTTCAGGTTCAGGTAACCAAAGCTTCTGTTGAGAATTTAGTTCTTCTTCAAGAAGGAAAAGGTGAAATAGCTTTTGTCCTTGGTGACTCAGCAAAAGATGCCTGGGAAGGAAAAGAAGATGCGGGCTTTAAAGGTAAACTTGATAAATTAAGAATTATTGGAGCAATTTATCCAAATTATATTCAAATCGTAGCTTCTAAAGATTCTAAAATTAAAACGTTAGCAGATCTTAAAGGTAAAGGACTTTCAGTGGGGGCAGCGAAATCTGGTACTGAATTAAATTCTAGAGCTCTTTTTGCAGCCGCAGGAATGACTTATAAAGATTTAGGAAAGATTGAATATCTTCCATATCAAGAGTCAGTTGAGTTAATTAAAAACAGACAGTTAGACGCTACATTACAATCAGCAGGTCTTGGTGTTGCTTCATTAAAAGATCTTGCTAACTCATTAGATATAACAGTTGTTTCTGTTCCAGATGCAGTTGTTAAAAAAATGGGAGCCCCTTTTGTTTCTGGAAAAATTCCGGCTAATACTTATAAAGGACAAACTGAAGAAATTAATACTGCAGCTGTAGTTAATTATTTAGTTACACGCAAAGATGTTTCTGATGCAACAGCTTATCAAATGACAAAGTTGTTTTATGAAAATCTTCCAGCATTAGTAGCGGCGCATTCAGCAGCTCAGGCTATCAATGTAAAAGACGCGGCTAAAAATCCGCCATTACCACTTCATCCTGGTGCTATTAAGTATTACAAAGAAAAAGGTTTAATTAAGTAATATTTAAAAATGAAAACTAATTATTTATTTAATTAGTTTAGATTGGGAAAGTGAATATAAATCAAAACATTTCAGATAATCCAGCCGAGAAAAACTCGGCTGGATTTTATGATCCTTCAACAGAAAGTTTTCCAACTTCCTTAGAAGGAAAAGTTCTATTTTATATTGCTATTACGTTTTCTGTATTTCAAGTTATTACTGCCGCTCATTTATTAGATTTACCAAGTCAGATCTTAAGAGCAGTTCATGTGGGGTTTTTAGGTTTATTAGGATTTCCTTTAGTTTGTGCTCTAAAAAAACAAAATAGTTTATTTAAAATTCTATCTTGGACTGCTGGAGTTCTAAGTTTTGTAATCGCAATTTATCAAACGATTGAATATACGCCATTGATTACTCGATATGGAGATTTATTGCCGACTGATATTTTTTTTGGAGTTATTGCTCTTATATTAGTTTTAGCTGCAGCTTGGATTGTAATGGGTTATGCGCTTACATTAATAGCATCTATATTTTTATTATATTGTTTTTTTGGAAAATATCTTCCGGGCATATTTCAACATCGCGGTTACGATTTTAGACAAATTATTGAACATATGAGCTACGGAACAGAGGGAATATATGGAATCCCTATTTATGTTTCTTGCACATTTGTTTTTTTATTTATTTTATTTGGTTCATTTTTAGAGCGAGCTGGAATGATCAAACTTTTTAATGATGTTGCTCTAGGTCTTTTTGGTCATACAAGGGGAGGTCCGGCACAAGTTTGTGTCGCATCATCAGCATTAATGGGAACGATTTCAGGATCAGGAATTGCAAACGTTGTAACCTCAGGACAGTTTACAATTCCTCTGATGAAAAAATATGGTTACTCTTCAGCTTTTGCAGGTGGGGTTGAAGCAACTTCATCTATGGGTGGACAGATTATGCCTCCAGTCATGGGTGCGGTTGCTTTTATTATGGCTGAGACATTAGGAGTTAAATATTTTGAGATTGTTAAAGCGGCAATTATACCAGCAATACTTTATTATGTTTCATGTTGGTGGATGGTTTATTTAGAAGCTGGAAAAAGAAATTTACTTGGAATGTCAAAAAATGAGTTACCATCAGTTATAAATGCTTTAAAAGAAGGCTGGTACTTAGTTTTACCACTTGCTGTATTAGTTTATTTGCTTTTTTCTGGCTACACTCCTTTGTACGCAGGTACTATTGGTCTTGCGTTTATAATATTTTTAATTCTAGGGGCTCCAATAGCAGGATCTTTATCAAAATATAAAAGAGTAATATTTTGGGTTTTGCTTGGTTTAGTTTCTGCTTCATTTTTTGAGATGGGCATAAAAGTTATTGTAATTTCAATATCAACTTTAGTTGCTATTAATTTTATATTTAAAGGAGGAAGAGAAACATTGCTTTCTTGTAGAGACGCCCTTGCAGAGGGTGGAAAAGCCTGTTTACCAGTAGGTGTTGCCTGTGCAGTTGTTGGCATTGTAATTGGTACACTTACTTTAACAGGAGCAGCAAATACATTTGGACAGTTTGTAATTAAAGTTGGCGAAAATAGTTTATTTTTATCTTTGTTATTAACAATGGTTATTTGCCTTATTCTTGGCATGGGCATTCCAACAATTCCAAATTACATTATTACATCTGCAATTGCAGGGCCTGCTCTTTTAAAGTTAGGCGTTCCATTAATTATAAGTCATATGTTTGTTTTTTATTTTGGTATCATGGCAGACCTAACTCCACCTGTTGCACTTGCTTGTTTTGCAGCAGCACCATTTGCAAAGGAAAGTGGATTTAAAATTTCTTTAGAAGCGGTAAAATTAGCTGTAGCGGGATTTGTTGTGCCATTTATGGCAGTTTATAGTCCAGAATTAATGTTACAGGGTTTAGCAAATAAAGATATTTCAACCATCGTTGTTTCCGTGGGTTACATTTGTGTAAAAGCAGTGATTGCTATTTTATTTTTAGGAATTGCAGCGGTTGGATATATGAATGCAAGATTAAATATTTTTGAGAGAATTATTTGTGCTGCGGTTGCTATCTTATTGATCGTAGCTATCCCGCTGACTGATGAATTAGGTTTTGCCCTTATGATTTTATTTATTATTTACAGATGGTTTAAATTTAGAAATAATAAATCAATGCCCACATGAGCCTGTGTGTTCTTACAGGAACTAAAGTTACAACATTTGCACTTTCGTTTTTTACTTTAGTATGGACACATTCTGTAGAAAAAATTGAATGGCAAGAAGATTGGAGAATTATTAATTCTAAACTTAAAATTGTTGAAGCCAGAGTTAAAGGAGCAGGCGCCGGCATGGAGCCTCCAGCAAACTCAAAGTTAATTAATGGTCCTGAAAACTCTAAATATTTAAGAGTCTCTTCATCAATTGGGAAAAATCCGCATGTCGCTCCATATTCTGGTGCCATATTTGCGATAGTTGCTCTATCTGCTAGAGATAGATTTTTCAAACCTTCGCCATAAAACTCTACGAATTTTCCAACTACACCTTTTTTTCTTAACATTTGAGTAACCGTTAAAACTAAATCTGTTGCAGTTGTGCCTTCTGGTAATTTTCCTTTAACTTCAAATCCAACAACTTCTGGAATTAACATAGAAATAGGCTGCCCTAACATAACAGCTTCAGCTTCTATTCCACCAACTCCCCAGCCAAGAACTGCAAGACCATTCACCATTGTTGTGTGGCTGTCAGTACCTACTAAAGTATCTGGATAAGCGGTTAATTCTCCATTAATTTTTGAAGACCAAACTACTTTTGATAAATATTCTAAATTAACTTGGTGACAAATTCCTGTTCCTGGAGGAACCACTTTAAAATTATCAAATGCTTGCTGACCCCATTTTAAAAATGAATATCTTTCTCCATTTCTTGAAAATTCTTTTTCAACGTTCAAATCAAATGAGTCTTTATTTGCATAGTTATCAACCATCACTGAGTGATCGATCACTAAATCTACTTGAGATAATGGATTAATTTTTTTTGGATCTTTATTTTTTGCCTTCACTGCATCACGCATTGCAGCTAAATCTGCAACGGCTGGAATTCCTGTGTAGTCCTGCATTAAAACTCGAGCAGGACGGTATGCAATTTCAGTATCTGAAGTTTTGGTTTTTAACCAACTTTGAATGGCATTGATTTGCGTCTTATCAACTGTGGTATTGTCTTCATAACGAAGTAAATTTTCTAATAAAACTTTAAGAGACTT
>RGRP01000076.1 GCA_010021145.1 Candidatus Fonsibacter lacus | reverse complement strand
CTGACCCTTCTATTCCTAAAAATAAAATATAGGTTAGAAGACATATTGATGAAACAAGACCAAATAATAGGATTAAATTTAAATATATTTTTGAGATTAAAAATTTTTTAAAAATTCTTATATGCTCAAAACAGTAAGCAATGATTAAAATAGCTGTGATGAGCATCATTGGTTTAAATATTAAAACGCTCGGATAGCTACGCCCAATTCTACTAATTGTATAACAGCCATCAATAAATGGGTTACATGGCTCATAAATATTAAGAGCTATAACAACACCTAAACAAACAAAAACTGTTACTAACGGAATAATAAATAATCCAAGACTTAATCTTTGAATTAACATTATGAAATAATAAAATTTAAATGTCTGTAAAAGTTCCTGTTCTAGGATCTTTCTTTAATACTCTAGTCTGATTTTGTTTTTTTCCTCTTGCATATAAAAATACTATTGCTGCAATTAAAAAAACTATTAAAGTAATTAGATACTTAGTCATAATTTTATAAATTAGATGTTAATTATGACTATTCGAAGTCAACTGCTAGACTAATATAATGCAAGTAAGATCAATAATTTTTATATGTCTTTTAAGTATAACAAGCTTTTTTCCAGCTTTTGCAAATGAGCAAAAGATTATTAAAGATTTAAAAGAAGGTGGAAAATTAATTCTTATTCGTCATTCAGAGGCACCCGGAACAGGGGATCCAGCTAATTTTAATTTAAATGATTGTAAAACTCAGAGAAATTTGTCAGCTGAGGGCATTGAACAAGCAAAGCGAATAGGTGAATTTTTTAAAAAAAATAATATTCCATTTGAAAAAGTTTATTCCTCCGAATATTGCAGATGTAAAGATACAGCAAGAAATGCATTTAAAGATTTTGAAACTTTTTCAGGATTAAATTCTACTTTTGCAGATCCAAGCAAAACCCCAGCGTATATAAAGAAAACAAAAGAATTTATTGAAAAATTAGACAAGAATAAAAATTATATTTTTGTTGCCCATCACACAACAATTGAGGGTCTAGCTAATAAATTTGCAAATTCTGGTGAGATGATCATAGTTGATAGATCTTATAAAGTTATCAGCACCTTCAAAGTTAATTAGCATACCTCATTTTCCAACATTGCATTAGTTAGTTATGCATTTTGGATATAAATTTTTTTTATGAATTGGGAGAAGTTAAAAGTATTTAAAAAAGTCGCTAAGGCTGGGAGTTTTTTAACAGCATCAAAACAAGACAATAAATCTCAATCAACTTTTTCAAGAGCGGTCATGGACCTTGAAAAAGAAATAAATCAAAAACTTTTTAATAGAACAAGCAAAGGAGTTATACCTACTTTGCATGGCAATACACTTTTAAATTTAGTTGATGATTTTTCTAATAAATTAAATCAATTTAAGAACAATATCAGAAAAAATTAATTTTTTTTGGTTATGCATTCTGATCATATCTGAATCATTGAATGGTCATTTCATTTTAAAAAAAATCTTTGTTACTCCATTACTAATTTAAACAAACAGAAACAGGGAGTATTATGAAACTAATCACTGCGATCATAAAACCTGAACAAGCAGATAATGTTAAGAAAGCTCTTAACAAAATCGGTGTTGATGGGTTGACGATGACAGATGTCAAAGGATATGGCAGGCAAAAGGGTCATACAGAATTTTATCGAGGTTCTGAATATGAAGTTGCCTTTCTTCCAAAAACAAAACTAGAAATAGCAGTCTCAAATAAGAAGTATAAAAAAGCTTTAGAGACTATTCTTAAAACTGCGAAAACGGGAAAAATTGGTGATGGAAAAATTTTCGTAACTAATTTGAGCCAAGTTATTCGTGTTCGAACAGGTGAAAAAGGAGATAAAGCAATATGATGAAAATAATGTCTAAAATTTTAATTTTTGTTGTTGTTTTATTTCAATCAACAGTTCTTTTTGCAGCCGCACCAAAACCAGTATTAAATCCAGGTGATGCTTCATGGATGTTAACAAGTACAGCACTTGTATTATTAATGACTATTCCAGGCCTTGCTTTGTTTTATGGTGGTTTGGTGGGTAAGAAAAATATTGTCTCTACAATTAGCCAATCATTCATGATCACTTGTGTTGTGACATTGATTTGGTTTATTGGTGGATATTCTCTTACTTTCGGTGAAGGCAATTTATTCATCGGCGATCTTTCAAAATTATTTTTAAAAGGCGTTGATGTTGCTGCATTAAATATGACAATCCCAGAAACAGTTTTTATTTGCTACCAATTAACTTTTGCAATTATTACTGTTTCTCTAATCTGCGGATCAATTGTTGAACGTGTAAATTTTGGAGCTCTATTTATTTTCGTAATATTATGGGCAGTTCTAGTTTACGCGCCAGTTGGACACATGGTTTGGGGTGGTGGATATTTATCTAAATTAGGCGTTCTTGATTATGCTGGTGGAACAGTAGTTCACATTAATTCAGGAGTTGCTGGTTTAGTTGCCGCTTTAGTAATTGGAAAAAGAAAATCAAAAGCTCGTCCACATAACATAGCATTAACAATGATCGGTGCTTCAATGTTATGGGTGGGTTGGTTTGGATTTAATGCTGGTTCAGCAGTTGCTGCAAATGGTAGCGCTGGAATGGCAATGCTTGTAACTCAAATTGCAGCTGCAACAGCGGGTGTTGCTTGGATGCTAGTTGAGTGGTTCTCAGGCGAAAAGAAACCAAGTTTACTTGGAATGTGTTCAGGTGCTGTAGCAGGATTAGTTGCGATTACTCCAGCTTCAGGATTTGTTGGTCCAAGTGGAGCTTTTTTCATCGGACTTGCTGCAGGAATATTCTGTTACTTAACTTGCACTAAATTAAAAAGTGCTTTTGGCTATGACGACTCATTGGATGTATTTGGTATCCACGCGTTAGGCGGAGCTCTTGGTGCAATTTTAACAGGAGTATTCACTTTAAAAGCAATTGGTGGAACAGCAGGATTACTAGAAGGCAATGCTGCTCAAGTTAAATTACAATTAATTGGTGTTGGTGTGACTGTTGTTTATACAGCGATTGCAACTTTCATTATATTAAAAGTAGTAAACTTTATTACACCATTAAGAGCTTCTGATGCACAAGAGAGAGATGGTTTAGATCTTTCTCAGCATGGAGAACAAATAAGTTAAATATTATAAGTCCCCCTTATAATTTAAGTTATGAGGCCCAGATTAAACTGGGCCTCTTTCCTTAAGAAAATAAAAATAATTTAGATTTCTATAACGCCACCGAGCTCAACTGTTCGCTCTTTAGGAATTTTATAATATTCTGTTGCACCCATCATAATGCGATGCATGAAAATAAATAATCTTGTTATAATTGAAGGGTCTTTTGCAATCACCTTAACTTTGCCTACAAAGAAAGAGGTTTCTTCCATATTAAACTTAAATTCACTAGCCCGAAGCAACGCAAGAACTCTTGGAATATTTGGCTCTTCTTGGAAGCCGTAACGAACAATAATTGTGTAAAAATTAGAGCCTAGATGTTTAACAATTAGACGTTCATCATTTCTTAGTTTTGGAAAGTTTTCAAATTTTAAATGCATACATACAATTCTTTTATGTAATATTTTATTATGTTTTAAATTGTGAAGCATCGCCATTGGCACGACTTTAAGATTTGGAACAAAAAATATTGCTGTACCAGGAACTCTTTTAATTCTATTTCTTTTTAATTGTGAGATAAATTGATTAATTTTAATTGAGCCATTCCAACGAGCTGCCAGCATACGTTCACGTCCAATAATCCAACTTAACATGATTACAAGCAATCCACTTGCAATTACAATTGGAAACCAACCTCCATCAAAAATTTTTACTAAATTTGAAGAAAGAAATACAAAATCAATAATAAGCAGACCTAAAAAAACTGGAATAAATATTAGCTTGTTCCATTTTCTAACAGTTATTAACAAATAAGTTGCAAGAATTGTATCAACTAACATTGCGCCTGTTACTGAAATTCCATAGGCGTGAGAAAGATTTTCAGAGCTTTTAAATCCTATAATTAACAAAGCAACACCTAAGAATAAAAAAAGATTTATTTTAGATAAATATACT
>RGRP01000075.1 GCA_010021145.1 Candidatus Fonsibacter lacus | reverse complement strand
AGAGCCGCACCTTTTTTACCACGCTCTTCTTTTACAATCTGAATTAAAACTATTTGTCCGGGTTTGATGACTTCTTGAATACGATATCTTTTGAATCGGTAAAAACTTCTATTGTTTTTAGGTTTATCTTCAACATGATTTTCTTCATTGGAATTTACATCTTCATCAGATGCTTTGTTTCCAATATTCTCTTCATCTTGATCACCATTAGATGAATTTTTATCTTGCAAATTAATATCTTCACCTTGCTCAGCATGCTCAACAATTTCTTTATCGTTTTCTTCTAAAAGTTTTGCTCGAGCTTCTTCCTCTTCTTTTTTAATACGATCTTTGTCAGCTTGAGGAATTTGATAATAATCTGATTGAATGTCGTTAAATGCAAGAAATCCGTGTCTTTCGTTTCCGAAATCCACAAACGCAGCTTGTAAAGACGGCTCTATTCTACTTACTTTACCTAAGTAGATGTTTCCTTTTAGATTTTTGCGATGAATATTTTCATATTCATATTCTTCAATTCCATGATCGGACTTGATAGCAATTCTAGTTTCTTCTGGATGCGAGGCATCGATAAGTAAATCCTTAGACATGATAATAAATTCCTAAATTTTTGATTAATTTTTAATGACATAAAATTCATTTGTTTTCTTAACTATTATAATAAACATCTTTGTTAAAATATCTATTTAAATCTTAATAATTTTAGCAAATCGATGTAGAAGTTGCTTAGTTATTTAATAAATAAATCATAAAAACTGATTTTTTAAAATGATCGAAGTTAAAAATATTGCAGAAAAAATAGGAAAATCCCTTGATAACATAAGGGGGTATCTTTGATAAAAATCAGGTTGATAAAAAAATTTCAGATCTAACAGCACAAACAGAACTTCAAGATTTCTGGAGCAATCAAAAGAACGCAGAAAAAGTAATAAAAGAAAGAAATTTTTTATTAGAAATAAAAAATAACTACGATTTTATTTCTAAAGAGCACATAGACAATAAGGACCTTTTAGATATCGCCGTTAAAGAAAATGATGAAGTCTTAGCTAAAGACTTAAATAAATCCTTTGAAAGTAATTTAGAAAAATTAAAAAAAATAGAACTTCTTTGTTTTTTATCTAATGAAAATGATGCATTGGACGCTTATGTTGAAATCCATGCTGGCGCCGGAGGTACTGAAAGTCAAGATTGGGCAGAAATGTTAAGAAGAATGTATTCTCGTTGGGCTGAGAAAAATAATTTTAAAGTAGAGCTCATTCATGAAAGTAGAGGAGAAGAAGCTGGAATTAAATCATCAACTATTAAAATATCAGGGCAATTTGTTTATGGTTGGTTAAAAGGAGAATCGGGAGTTCACCGATTGGTTAGAATTTCTCCATTTGATTCAGGAGCAAGAAGACATACTAGTTTTGCAAGTGCATGGGTTTATCCTGTGGTTAATGAAGATATAAATATTGAAATTTTAGAAAAAGATATTCGGGTAGATACTTATAGATCAAGTGGAGCTGGGGGGCAGCATGTAAATACAACAGACAGCGCCGTTAGAATAACTCATACAGCAACAGGAATAGTTGTTCAGTGTCAAAACGAAAGATCTCAGCATAAAAACAAAGAAACAGCGATGAACATGTTAAAAGCTAGGCTTTACGAACTTGAGATGCAGAAAAAACAAAAAGACTCAGATAATTTGGAAAATTCAAAAAAAGAAATAGGATGGGGAAGTCAAATTAGAAATTATGTTTTACAACCTTATCAACTTGTTAAAGATAACCGAACAAATATTGAAGTGACTAATCCAGATAAAGTATTAGATGGAGACATTGCGGTATTTTTAGAGGCCTCCGTTTATCAAGGAATTCATTAATGTTAAGAAGAAATAAAATTTTATTAATTATACTTGCAACTTTTGTATCGCTTATTGTTTTTTTATCTTTTGGATTTCAAACATCTAATTTTAACGATCTTATCCAAAAAAAATTTAATGATCAGTACAAAAAAATTAAGTTAGAGTTTAAAGATATAAGAGTAAGCTTAGATATTAAGGATTTTGCTGTTAAATTTAGTCTTAATCAGCCGAAACTTTATCATAAAGGCGATCTTACTAATATTTACCAAACTAATTTTGGTGTTGGTATTTTTTCTGCAATTAAAGGCAATTACAATCCTAAATTTATAGAAGTAAAATTTTCAGAAAACTCATTTGAAAAAAGTATTAATTTAGTTCGCGATGTTTTTTTAGATGATAGTCAAAAAAGCTATTTAGATAATAAGGTTAAGAAAGGCTTCATCAAAGGTGATCTAAAAATATATAACGAAGATGCAGTAAAAATTGAGTTTTTAGGCAGCATTAAAGACACCTCATTTATCATTTCAAATGAACTGCCTGAGTTTCAAAATATTAATGCAGATATCGAATTTAAAAATAAAGAATTAAATATAAATATTTCATCTGGATCCGCAGCAGGACTAAATTTTGATAAATCTAAAATTTCTGTAAACGAAACATCAGATTCTTATAAAGCTTCTCTAGATTTAAATTTAACTGGAAAATTTAATTCATTAAAAGAATTTAAAAATTTAAAGATAGCAACATTAGAAGATGTTACTAAAAATATAGAAAAATTATCATTCTCAACAACTGCGAATAATAAAATTGATGTTGAGTTTGATAAAAAAGGAAATCTTCTTAACACCACCGTTAAAGGCAAAGCAGATATTACAAATCTAGAATTAGATTTACTACAAAGCGCTTATCCTAATGTTTTAGACGATAAAAATAGAAAATTTAAAAACGGAAAATTTAAAGTTGAATTTGATAAAAGTAACGTTTTTATTAATGGAATAATTTTTAATCAAAACGATACATTAGATTTTAAAATAAATTCTGATCTTAATAAAAAAACATCAAAAATTAATATTATTTCAGATATAAATTTTGTGAACTGGCAAAAAGTATTTAAGCCAGAATATATTAAAGGGTCTTCAAAATTATATATTCAATTAAATACAAGCAAAGATCAGTATTATTTTGATACTCGAATTGATATTAAAAAAAGCTTAATTAATTTTACACCTATTAATTTTAATAAATTATTAAATGATGATGGGCAGATTCTTGTAAAAGGCGAGGTCAAGAAAAACACTTCTGTATTAGAAAAAGTTACAATTAATGCTGGCAAAAATAATATTGAATTATTTGATTTAAATTTTGATGAAAATTTTTCTTTAACGTCACTTAATAGTATCACCGTTAACACTGATAAAAGTAATTTTAAAATTACTTCATCTAAAAAAAGTAATATTAATCATATAGAAATCACAGGAAAAAGATTAGACGCTAAATATATTATCGACAGTCTAACAAGTTCAAAACCATCAACGGTCGTTTCAAAAAAGTTTAATGGAACGATTAGTGCTAATTTAGACACCGTTGATACTGGAACCAACGATGATATTCGCGATTTCAATTTAACGGGTACAATCTTAAAAGGGCAATTTACAAAATTAGATGCAACTGGAGTTTTTTCTAATAAAGAAAAAATCACCATTAAAATTAGTAAAAATAAGAATGGTAATATTTCAACTTACATGCTTTCAGATAGAGCAAGACCCTTTATTGCAGGATTTAGTTTTATAAAAGGATTTGAAAAAGGAAAATTAGAATTTACCTCTGAAGATTTAAGTGCAACTTCTTCGAAGGGAAAAATTATTATCACTGATTTTAAAATTAGAGAAATTCCTGTCCTTGCGCAGATATTATCCCTTGCTTCTATTACAGGAATTTTAGACACCTTAAAGGGAGAGGGAATTCGTTTTGATAATACGGTGATTGTCTATGAGAACGATGAAAAGTTTTTCACTTTTAAAGATTTTTATGGAACAGGGCCGTCCCTTGGTTTTATTGTTGAGGGTAGAATTAATAATGCAGATGACTTTGTAAGTTTAGATGGAAATTTAATTCCAGCCTATGAAGTTAATCGTCTGTTATCAAATATTCCAATCCTAGGGCAGATTTTAACGGGTAAAAGTGGTGATGGAGTTTTTGGTGTAAGCTTTAAAATTAAAGGCAAAGATAACAATTTTGAAACTACAATAAATCCAGTTCGAACAATA
>RGRP01000074.1 GCA_010021145.1 Candidatus Fonsibacter lacus | reverse complement strand
ACTAGATAATTTTATATATTTTTTAGTTAGATAGTCTTTGATGTATTCCACGCGGCAATGATTAGCAAATGTTTGCGGTCGTGTAATTATTTTTTGTATCTCGTTTACCTTCGCTCTTGCGCTAGTTGTATAGCCTTCTAGTTTTGCAAAATCTTGCTCACGTTTTAATTTTTCTCTGACAGTTTCAGCAAATCTTTTTTTCTCTTCATCACTTGGTTTAGTTACTTCTGCAACTAAATGTTCGTATGCAGATAGATAAATATTACTACCCCACTCTGGCAGCTTATTACTTTTTTCAATGTAACTTACTACTTCTTGATAGTTTTCAGCATCGCTTTTTTGTACTTCTTCAACTTTTACAGATAGCAATAGTTTTTCGTTTGCCGTTTTTTCACGTTTATAGACTCTGTAAGCGCTTAAAATTGTTCCTAAGTACTCCGCACTCATCTTTGTGCTAAACGAAGCATCACAGCTTAGTTTTTTTCCTAAATATAATTTTACCGCTTCTTCAATATCATTTGCGCTCATATCTTTGAACTGCGAGCTTAAAAAACCTTTGATTATTAATTTATTCGCGTCCGTCATATTTCGCTCTGCAACCATCAAAGAACAAATATCCAGCTTCATGTCTATTATCTGCATTTCTTCTGGACTTTTCACCTCTCTAAAAGGTTTGTTGCCCAAATGTTGTACCATATCTGCGGTTAAATTCCTGTTGTTCAAGTTCTTGTTTGCTAAGTTGTTTTCCATTTTTATTCGTTTTTAAAGTTTGTTTATTGTAGTTTGATGCGTTTTTTAGCCAATTTCGCGCGGCTGCCTTCCAATCTTTCATTGGGTTTTTACCGACTCGCCAACCATTGGCTTGATAGTAATCAAAGAATTTTTCTGCTTCGTTTTGACTTTCATTTTTTTCTAAAACTAAATATTCAATAACCTCATCCAAAGTAGGAATTATTTTTTTTGCGTAAGGCGAAGCAGTTTTTACTAACATTTCTTTTTCGTGATTAATAGTTAATTGAATACTAGAGTTATTTATATTTTCATTTTCATTTTCCATATGTTTAACATATGTTGTTTCTTCGCCCTTTACAGAAAGTCTATTTTTAGACCTACTTTCTGAATACTTTTTCCTTTTAATAGCCTCTTTTTCAAGACGTTCATTAAAATAGTTTCCTTCATCATCTTTAATAAACTTAGAAAAGATATCTTTATCATATGTTTTACATATGTTTATCATATCTTTTTCACTTAATCTTCCTTTTTGATGTTGAGCGCATAGTAATCTGATGTATTTCCCTGTTTGTTCATCACTAAAAAACATTGTACCAGTTAAAAAATCTGATGTATAGAATAATATTGCTGGGTCTTTTGCCATAATAAAAATATAAACCTTATCGGGTCTGCTTTGCGGAGGTTTACGAAGACCTATAAAGCAGTTGCCCGACTTGGTTGTTTTAATAATTTCTTAGTGATTTCGTAATTTCCGCTAAGACGTCCACAAATATACAAATTAATCCTTTCTCTTTTCGTTTTTCTCAATCTTTTTATGTAGTTCTTTTTCGATGTCGATTGAGAAGTGATGCGCGTAATTTAAGCAGGTTAAAATAACGTCTGCTAGTTCTTCGCCTAAGTTGTTAGGTTTGCCTTTACGATGCAATAATGATTCGTAAATTGATTCCTCTACCTCCTCCTCTATTTTACGAATAAATTGTAAATCTGTTGTGTCCTCTGTTATGTAACCACGCTTCACAATAGAAGCGTAGTTACGTTTGATAATGTCTTGCATATTTATAAATTTAATCCGCACATTTCTAAGCAATTTTCACACTTTCCAGTAAATGTTTTTTTATTGTATTTACTAAGTAATTGTGTTGATTTCATAAATGCGCTTTTTTTAGTTTTTATTATTTCATTTTTTACAAAATAATTGTTTTTTGAAGGTCGAAATACAGTATCAATTATGTTTTCATTTTTAAATAACTTTCTTTGAATTTCAGCCATTCTTTTACCTTCTTTATTTTCTTCGTTAAAATCACATGACACTATTCTAAGAATTGATTTTACATAAGGTTTTATTCTATTGTATTGTTTTAAAGATTTATCGATAAGTTCAAAATTATCTAAAGCACTTATTGAAGTGTTAAATACTAAATTATATTTAGATAATTCAATTAACTGTAAATCTGTTAATTCTTTCCAATGCCTAGTTATTATTACTATTTGTTTTGTAGATGAAATATCAAATAATGATAATTGATTATTGCGCCTCAATTCAGAAATTATTTTTATAGTATGTTCCCAGTTTTCAGATGGGTCGCCAGCGCAACCAATTCTAATAAACGGCATATCTATTTTTTCAATTTGTCTAATAATTTCTAAACGGTGTTTTTCATCAATAAAATTACGTTCAATTGATTTGCTAAAATCTATTCCATATCTTTTTGCTGTTTTGTATGCGTAGCAATCGTTGTAACATCCTTTTTCATTATTTAATAATCCACTTTTACAACCTTTAATAGTATCTAAATCCCAAATACCCCTCTCATTATTTGAGAGGGATATTATTTCTTTGTAAGTTCTCATTATAACCTTCCTACGTTTGGATATAAATCTTTTATTTTACTTGTATCACCTTTATAGAAGACATAAATGCGCTGCTCACATTTAGGATATTTTCTACTATTTAAAGTTTTTTTAGCTGTTGCTCTACGGGTAAACTCACTTTCTAAATAAATTATTTTATTGTAAATGTGAAGCCCTTGTTCTTTAAAAAACAATTCATGCTCAGCATCTGAACCATAATAACCACCATCTTTATTACGACTATCTCCAGTCATTATAACGAAAAAAGTATTATCATTCATTACATCTATCGCATTTTTATAGCCTTTAAATAGCATATCTCTAAACTCTTCATATGTTGGCAATGAGTTTAACTCACCTTCAGGGCTTTTTCCATCATAATCAAGATATGTTTCTACCTTGTAGTATGGAGGACATGAAAAGATTAAATCATACTTTTGTTTTGGCGTAAATTTACTTGTATCAGATTGAAGCCATTTAACATTATAGAAATCTTGACATATTGCATTATTTGCATCGCATTGATTTTTTCTAATTTCACTAGATAAATATTCGTATCCACAGCCGCCAGCTACAAAACCCATTTGAACCCCACCTCCAAAAGGATTATATACTCTACATCCATTTGTTGGCATAAACATTCTTACAATAATTTCACATACAGCAGGGTCTAAAACGGATGCGTTACCGTTTAAATCTTTACTTTTATCTGTAATAATTTCACCATCTACAACTTCCTGCTTAGATAAAACAATATTTGACATTCCTGCCTTACCTTGCCAGCACCCTTCACGACTTGCATACTTTGGATTTTGAATATTATATTTTTTTCCAGCTTCTTCTATTTTTTCATTCCATTCCTTTTTTATTTTAAGCCATTCACCACTAGTTGAATTCCATAGATTAGTCATTGCCATATGTATTAATCTTTTAGTTCTAACTTGTGATAATTCACCATAAACCATGTAAACAAATTCGTTTTTTTCTATATTTACTTTAAATCCACGCGCTGCAAATACTTTTGGATTTTCTAAATCATGCTTTTTTGATACAGTCATAATCATAGGATATCTAAATGTATTTTGTTCAATAATTTTATCAATCATCATCGAATAAATTTCTTTATCTTTTTTTTCTGGATACATTGCTGACTGCAATAAACAGAACTCACCTATTTTATGATTAATTTCATATGTGAAAAAACCGCTAAACTCATCATTAATTTTTAAAATAATAGCTGAATGTATTTGCATATTTTTTCTTGCTGCACGATATGCTATTTTATCAATTAGTGCTAGTTCTGCAACTTGTGTTTCATAGCCTGAACCAATAACACTATTTACGTTTATTAATTCAATTTTGTCTTGGAATAATTTTTCTTGTTTCATTTGTTTACTTTTTTTGTTTGTTTTAAATTTTAACCCTGCATGAATCTCGCACACACCTTTAACCTCCGATTGTATCCATTACTCATTGGCTAATGTTCTGTAATTAAACTAAGAGGGAAAGAACGTCATTTGTTTGATTTTTCAAAAGTAGCAATTTGTTTTGATTTTGC
>RGRP01000073.1 GCA_010021145.1 Candidatus Fonsibacter lacus | reverse complement strand
AGCTTTATTTTTAGCAGCATCTGTAGCAATCCAAGCGCCAAGCATAAGATTTGCAGTTAAGAAATGAATCCAAAATAATAATAATACATTTTTATCACTTAAGATTTTTTTAAGCTGATCAATTCCCATATAAAGTTCAAATGTTTTGCCCTTATCTAGAATATTAGAAAATATTCCTTCAGAGGTATTTATATAAATGTAAAAAACATAAAAATAGGTAAGACTTAGTATTAGCGGAACTAATATACTATTAATTAAAACTTTAGTTCCATTCCATCCTGGCAAGAAAGCTAAAAGAATCCACAATGGAATAACACCAATGTTTGTGAAATGATAAATCATTTCAAGAGTAAAAAAATCTTTTAAACTGTTAAGCATGTGTTAGTAACGATTATTATATGAGATTCAATAAATCTGCAAAACAATCAATAAATAGCAGAGAAGATATTAAAGAGCTGTCTTTAAAATATCTTGATAAATACCAACCTTCAAAAAAAGATCTTAGAATTTATTTGTATAGAAAAGTCTTAGATACGGATTATTTACATAAGGATAAGGAAAGCATCCTAAGAGAAATAGATATTGTTATTGATAATCTTGAAAGTATAGGGGTTATAAACGATACAATTTATTCTGAGATAAAATCTAAAAATTATTTAAAAAAAGGTTACTCATTAAATAAAATTAGAATGAATTTAGCCCAAAAAGGAATTGATGGAGAATTGTTAAAAAAAACAATGAATGATATCCAAAAAGACAATGTCGATCCTGATTTTTACGCAGCAATTAGAGTTTGTCGAAGAAGAAGGATAGGGCCCTATCGTCCAGATGCTAACAGAGAGATTTTTTATACCAAAGACACCGGTGTTTTAGCTAGGGCAGGATTTAGTTATTCAACTTCTAAAAATGTTCTTGGTTTAGATAAAAAAGAACTTAAGATTTTCGAGAAGAAGATTTAGATTTTTTATTAAGTTTTTGAATTTTAACTAATTCATTAATTTTATTTCTTAAAAGATTCGTAACAATGTAGAAAAGAATCACTCCAAATAGCGAAACTGAGCTAATAATTATCAAAGCAATATCTAATTTCATTAAATAAAGTCTTAATTAGTTAATGAAGCTACTTTTGTTTTTTTTGATAAATTTTGATTAACTTTTGCAACTTTAACAATTTTATTATTTGAAACGCCTTCGTCATTGCAAATAGTCATATCTTTAAGATTAAATTTGCAGTCCTTAGAAGTTGCCATTGATAAAGCATGTTCTGAAAGTTTTTTTCCCGTTTCTTTTTCAATTCCATAGTCTGCAGCCGTCATGATGACTGATGATGGTGTTAAAAAAGACTCAATCAAACTTGCAGAGATTAAATTTCCACATGAATTTAATGAAAAAGTTAAAAATATAATAAATACAAATCTCATTTATAAATTAGATTTACCTATCTTCGTGTATTAAGTGAATCATTATTTAAGTAAGTTATTTGATCTTTTTAGTATCATTGTAGGATTTGCAAAATTTCTTTTACCATATGTTATTTTTCGACCTGAGAATGTAGTTAATATTGCACCTGCATGTTCAGCAATTGCATGACCTGCAGCGATATCCCATTCTTTTGCTCTAGCTCTTGCTGCATAAATATCAAATTCTCCAGCAGCTATAAGACAAAACTTTAATGAACTTGAACATTTTACAAATTTTGTAACGTTATGTTTTTTGTGAATATTTAATTTTTTATGTCATTAACATTTTCCTCTGAAACTATTTGAATATGTGGAGTTAGATTTGAAATTGTTTCTTGCAATATTTTATCTACTAATAAATCTCCATTAGTAACAGGAGTATTATCTTTTTTTATTGTAATTTTAAGATTTTTACCTGAAAGCTTAATACTTTCTTTTCCGGCTTCATAAAAACTTGGAATAAGTTCTTCAGTTATTTTTTTTAAATTAATTTTTAACATTTATTTTTTCTAACAAAACTTTATCAGCAATAATCGTTTTTTTTCCAGCATTTTCAAAGTTAACAGTTACAATGTTTTTAATAATAGATTGTATTTGACCAGTTCCCCATTCTTTATTTTTAGGATTGATGACATAATCACCTGGCTCGTAATCAAAAATCATTTTTTATTTATACTTATTTCTTTCTATAATGTAAGAGTGTCGAAATATTGACATGACAACAATGCTTAAAACAGAATTAACTAAAAATTTACTAGGACTAGATAAACCACCAAGCGAGACGAAGGTTGTAGTTGCTATGTCAGGAGGGGTTGATTCATCTGTTGTTGCGGGTCTTATGAAAATGAATGGTTACCAAGTTATTGGTATGACTTTGCAACTTTATGATTATGCACAAATTAATAAAAAACCAGGTACGTGTTGTGCAGGACAAGATATCTATGATGCAAAAAGAGTCTCAGAAAAATTAGATATCGATCATTATGTTTTAAATTATGAAAGTAAATTTAAGAATGAAGTTATAGAAAAATTTGCAGATTCTTATCTAAGAGGAGAAACCCCCATTCCTTGTGTAAATTGTAATCAAACAGTTAAGTTTCGTGATTTATTTGAGTCAGCTAAGAATCTAAAAGCTGATGCACTCATCACAGGTCACTATGTAAAAAAAATTATCGATAATAATATTTCTAAAATGTACAGACCCAAAGATTTAAATCGTGACCAGACTTATTTCTTGTTCGCAACAACTCAAGAACAATTAAACTATTTACATTTTCCTTTAGGAGATCTTCCAAAAGAAGAGACCAGAATCATTGCAAAAAAACTTAATTTAGAAGTTGCCGATAAGCCGGATAGCCAAGATATTTGCTTTGTACCAGATGGAAATTATGTTTCAGTCATTGAACGTTTAAGACCCGAAGCGCATGAACCAGGAAATATTATTGATATAAAAGGAAACGTCCTGGGAAAGCATGAAGGAATTATTAATTTTACCATTGGACAAAGGAAGGGAATAAAAATTTCAGGAGAAATTCCTTATTATGTAATTAAAATAAATGCAGAAACTAAAGAAGTCGTAATTGGAAAAAAAGAAGAATTAGAAATTAAAAAACTAAAAGTTGAAGATATTAATTACCTTTCTAACAAGCAAAATGATTTTAATGAAAACATATTTGTTAAAGTAAGATCAACTGGAAAACTTATAGAGTCAAAGCTAGATGTTAATACCGGAGTAGTTACTTTTGAAAAAGGCGAATATGGCGTTTCCCCAGGTCAAGCATGTGTATTTTATAAACCCGACCAAGCGGGCGTTAGAGTTCTGGGGGGTGGCTGGATAAGAGCTACAGAGTAAAAGAAACTATTTCTTTTTATTTCTTCTTCTATTTCTTCTTATTTTTGAGCCAACTTTTCTACGGCCTCTATGTTTTTTTGGATATCCCATTTTTTTAAATTAAAAGTTTGTATCTAAATTAATTACCAAAACAATAAGCAAAGACAAGTACGTTTTTAAATAGAATTGATTTTTTTAAAAATTATGATTTAACAGCGCTTATGGGGATTTTTAAAGATAATTCAGAAGTTTTTTACAGATCAGATTTTGATAAGAAAAATAAGGCAGATATTAGAACTTTAGTTCTTGAAAAAAACGCTAGAGAGAAACACGATAAAAAAATTCAAAATAGAATTATTGTAGCCTTATTTATTTGCTTAATTTTTGGATTGGCTTTAACTTTAATTAAATAATTCAAAATTTCTAATAGTCATTAAATGTTTACTCAATCTTTTGAGGAATTGAGCATTAAAACAAACGGTAATAAATTAATTAAAATTACTGAAAAAATATTAAATTTTGTAAATCGCTCAAAAATATCAAATGGAATATTAAACGTATCAATTTTACATACAAGTGCTTCATTAATTATTCAAGAGAACGCTGATGATGATGTGCAAAAAGATATCTTAAATTTTTACGATAAATTAGTGCCTATGGATGAAGAATTATACATTCATAATACTGAAGGAAAAGATGATATGCCAGCTCATATAAAATCTACTTTAACTAATAGTAATTTAACTTTAAGCATAAAAAATAATAAATTAATTCTTGGAACGTGGCAGGGCATATATTTATTTGAACATAGAATTGAACAACAGATAAGAAAAGTTTTTTTACATATTCTAGGCGAAAAGTAGTTTAGCAAACTTGCTGGATGAGAAGATAATTGGTAGAAGACAAGCTATGGCGGGGTAGCTCAGTTGGTTAGAGC
>RGRP01000072.1 GCA_010021145.1 Candidatus Fonsibacter lacus | reverse complement strand
GTTAAATTTGTTCCTTCTAATGGATCAACCGCGATATCCAATTCCTCGCCAATACCTGTTCCGACTAATTCATTGATATAAAGCATGGGTGCCTCATCCATCTCTCCCTCACCAATAACAATTTTTCCTTTCATAGGAATGTGATTTAGAAACAATCTCATTTTATCTACGGCCGCTTGATCGGCTGCAATTTTATCGCCTTTACCTTTTAATAATGAGGATGCGTATGCGGCTTCGCTAGTGGTTTTTACAAAAAGATCTACAAAACCATTCTTGATAATCATAATTTCTTTTCATTTCTAATTCTGATCATCGTAATTTTTTTACTAATAAATTTTTCTTTTGAAATTTTCTTTAATGCTAATTTCATATTCTTCTCTTTAGCATTATGAGTGATAATCACTAAATTCGCATATTTAAGGTTACTGAAAGGTTGCTGTAATATGCTCTGAATAGAAATCTTATGTTTAGATAAAACGGATGTAATTTTAGATAAAACTCCAGGTTTGTCTTTAACAACAATTCTTAAATAAAATTTACAAATGTGATCATCAAAATCAAACATTTTAAATTCTTTTGCATCTGAAAAATTAAATCCAAAAGGTAAAGTGATATTGCCTTTTAGAATTGAATTTAAATCCGAAACAATAGAAGAAGTTGTCGGACCTTTGCCAGCGCCAAGACCTTGATAAACTATTTTACCAACTGGATTACCTTCAACCATAATTGCATTATGGGCTCCACTAATCTTAGCAAGATCAGAGTCTTTTGAAATAAGACAAGGATGAACTCTTTGTTTAATTTTATTGTCAATAATTTCAGAAATTCCAAGTAGTTTAATCTTATATTTAAACTTATTTGCATACTCCACATCCTCAAGATCAATCTGCTCTATACCTTCTGTTAAGAAACTTTTATTAATTATTTTAGTTTTAAAACAAAGTGCACTTAGGATTGATATTTTAGATTTAACATCATCACCATTAAGATCTAATTTTGGATTCGTTTCTGCATAACCCAGTTTTTGAGCATTTAACAAAATTTCTTTAAAACTTTTTTTAGTTCTTTCAATTTCAGTTAAAATAAAATTTGTTGTTCCATTTAATATTCCATAAATATGAAACAATTTATTTCCAACCAAACTTTCCTTGATTGATTTAATAATCGGAATTCCCCCGCCAACAGAAGCCTCGAATAAAAGATTCACTGAGTTTTTTTCAGCAATTTTCGCAAGTTCATTTCCATGTTTAAATATTAAAGCTTTATTAGCTGTAACGACATGTTTGTTATTATTTAATGCAGCAAATACTAATTTTTTTGCAACTCCATCCGGTCCACCGATGAGCTCAATAATAATATCAACATCGTCTTTTTTTACTAAGGATAAAGGATTTTTAACCCACATTTTTTTTGGGATGCTAAATCCTCTTTTTTTGCTAATCTTTTTTGCAGAAATATATTTTATTTGGTAAGTCGAATTTGTATTTTTCTCTATAACTTTTTTATTTTTTACAAGGTGTCTGTAAACTTCTGAGCCAATATTTCCCAAACCAACAATTGCAATATTATAATTATCTTTAAAATTCATTACTCTAATCCTACAGTTTCTTTCAGACCTAATCTTATATTCATATTTTGTATTGCTTGTCCTGCAGCTCCTTTAACTAAATTATCAATAGAACTGACAATAATTAATTGATTTTTATATCTACCAGAGAAAATATTAATATTACAATTATTAGTATTATTAACATCATTTGTATTTACAAATTTTCCATAAGGTAAAACTTTTACAAAATTGCTATTTTTATAAAATTGACTCAAATATTGGTGAATTTTTTTTACACTCATACTCTTTTTAAGGTCTGCATAAATCGTAGTTACGATTCCTCTAAAAGTTGGAATTAAATGAGGAGTAAATTCAATTTTTAAATCCCCAGAAACTTTACCAAATAATTTTAAACCCTGATCAATTTCAGGCATATGTCTATGGTGACCCACTCCATAAACTGCGATATTTTTATTAATATTTGGATATAGTTTTTTATCAGCAGTTTTTTTACCAGCTCCTGAATAACCTGATTTAGAATCTATAATTATTTTTGATGTTTTGATTATTTTTTTTAATAACAAAGGAATAAGCGCTAGCTGAGCTGAAGTTGGATAACATCCTGGGCAAGAAATTATATTACTTTTTTCAATATCTTTTCTTGCAAATTCAGAAAGTCCATAAACTGAATATTTTTGATTATCTGCAGCGTAATGTTTTAAGCCATACCATTTTTCATAAACTTTAACGTCTGAAAATCTAAAATCAGCTGATAAATCAATTAAAATATGATGCGGAGAAATAGTATTCGATAATAATTGCGCTTCACCATGCGGTAATGCTGAAAAAATAATATCAACATCACTTAAGTCCGCTTTATGAATATCGCTTATTAAAGGTAATTTTTTTTTAATTTTATTTTTTAAAAAAGAATTAATCGATTTACCAATCGATCCTCTTGAACATAAATATTTAAGATTTACGAATTTGTGATTACTTAATATTTTGATTAGTTCTAGACCAACAAAACCCGAGGCTCCATTAATTAAAACGTTATATTTGTCAGACATGATCTGTATTTATAAGAAGTTGTAAATGACTTAAAGACTAAAATTAGTCTAAGTAGACTATCGTTTAGAAAACTGAAATCTTCTTCTGGCTTTTTTCTGACCGTATTTTTTTCTTTCAACTTTTCTTGAATCTCTTGTTAATAACTTTTCTTTTTTTAATGTTTTTCTTAATGCTCCATCTAAAACATACAAAGCTTTAGAAATTCCTAAAGATACAGCACCTGCCTGACCAGTTAAACCGCCGCCCTTAACGGTGCAGTTAACATCATAACCATTAACTTTACTGATAACATTAAATGGCTTCTCAATGCTTAGTTGTAGAACGGGACGTTTAAAATATTCATTATATTTTTTTCCATTTACTACAATTGATCCAGATCCAACTTTTAACCAAACTCGAGCTATAGAACTTTTTCTTTTTCCAGTTGCGTAAAATCGATTATCTGAAACAGCTAAACTTTGAACCATATATTAATTTAAATAATTTTTTTTATTCATAGATTTAAAATCAAAATCTATTGCTTTTTGAGTTTCATGAGGATGTTTATCATCATTGTAAACTTTTAAATTTCCAAGTTGCTTTCTGCCTAATGGACCTCTTGGCAACATTCTCTTCACAGCTAATTTAATAATTCTAGAAGGATCTTTTTGAAGAATTTTATCTGGAGTTGTTTCTTTTACTCCGCCTGGGTAACCAGTATGTTTATAATAAATTTTTTTAGAAAATTTTTTTCCTGTAAATTTTATTTTTTTTGCATTTGTTACAATAACAAAATCTCCATCATCCATATTAGGTGTGAAGCTAGTTTTTTTCTTTCCTCTTAAAATTTTAGTAATTTCAGAAGCTAATCGACCAACAATTAAATTTGTTGCATCGATCTTATACCAATTTTTTTTAACTTCTTTTTTTTTTATAAATTCAGTCATAATGGAACGGAATAAATATATTTTGCCTATAATTATGTCAAATAGATAAAGGTAAATTTTATTATTTTTGCGAGATGGATACTTGGTAAAATAGATAAATTATCGAAAAAAGTAAAAATATTGATCCTAACTGATGAAGACTAGCAAAATATATTTTAAAACCACTAACCAAAACTAAAACACCGAGTAGTACTTGAAAAAGTATTGCAGAAAAAACTAAAAATAAATACTTAATTTTTACAATTCTATTTTTAAATAAAAAATAAAAAATAAAACTAAAAATCAATATTATAAAATAAGCAATGACCCTGTGTAAGAATTGAACATGAGATGGACTAGAATAGGATTTTACATCTGAAAATTCTTTTATAAAAACATCCTCCGGTACAAAATGTCCATTCATTAACGGCCATGTTTGATATATTTTTGCAGCATCTAATCCTGAAACAAAAGCTCCAATAACAATTTGAAGATAAACAAGAATGAGGAAAAAAATAATCAAATAAGAATTAATATTTAAATGAATTTTTTTTACATTTCTAAATAATATCGAAAAGAATATAAGTGATAAAATAATTTGAGCTCCTAACAGATGGATTGATAATCTAAAATGACTAACGTCTGTCTTTGAAATTAATCCACTTTTAACCATATACCATCCTAGAAATCCTTGAAAAAAAAATAAAAATGAAATTATTGAATAAAGAACAATTTGTTTAAAAGTTAATAATTTTTTAATTAGA
>RGRP01000071.1 GCA_010021145.1 Candidatus Fonsibacter lacus | reverse complement strand
TTTGCTTACGATGTTATAAATAGTGTAGTGTAATGAAAAGACGGATACAAATTTGGATTGAACCAATACAGGATAGTGGAGACTACGAACAGATAGAACTATTCAACGATGAACAAGTAGTAGTAAATTCAAGTGTTCAAAATATTTCGGACATAAGCAAAGTATTTACAGACTTTTCTCAAAGTTTTAGCGTTCCTGCTTCGACTATAAACAATGCGATATTTCAACACTTCTACCAAAGTGACGTAGATGCAAATGTAGACCATAACGTAAGACGAAAAGCATATATTGAAATAGACTTAACTCCATTTAGACGCGGTAAGATTAGCTTAGAGAAAGCCAACCTAAAAGACGGACAACCTGAAAGCTATCAAATAACGTTCTACGGAGACATTAGAACGCTTAAAGACGCCTTTGGCGAAGACAAGTTAATAGACTTAGATTTAACTTCGTTAGAGTTCGCGTATTCAGGTGCAGAAATATTAGATAGAATTACAGACTTGACTACTGATTACGACGTTCGTTACCCACTAATTGCAAACACGAGGTTATGGACATATCATCACGGAAGTGAAGACGTAACAACTACAGCACACGCAATTCAATATAACGAGTTGTTTCCTGCGGTTAAAGTAAGTAAGTTATTTGAAGCTATAGAAAGCACTTATGGGCTTACATTTTCAGGAACATTTTTAGCAGACCCTAAGTTTACTAATGTTTTCTTAATGGGCAAAAACACGAATCAATTTGAATTTATTACTGAAGCTGTAAATGTAGACCTAATTTCTAAAACGAATTTGAATTATACTGATTGGAGTAATGTAAGCACGCAAAATGCAGAGGACTTTGTTGACTTAGCAACTAACTCAATTAACGTTCAAGACTTTAATATAAATGTTTATGAACATAAAATTCAAATTTATATTAGTTCAATTAGTGTAGCAGGAACTTTATACATAGACGTATTTCAAGACGGAAACTATTACCAAACTTTTCAAACCCCTATTCCTAATGCTTTTAGTGTTATAGTTCAAAACACTTCAGGATTAAACACGAACTTTACTTTTAAATTACGTGCGACTAATGATATGAATGTAGATTGCACTATATTCTACCAACCTTTTGCATTTTACAATGGTAACGTAACTTATTCAATAGCTACGATTCAAACTAATACAACAGGTATTTTAGGTAATTTAAGCATATCTAACTATATGCCTGATATGAAAGTAGCAGACTTCTTTTCTGGTATCTTAAAAGAGTTCAATGCTACGTGTGTAGGTGTAGCAGAAAATGAATTTGAAATATTACCATTAGACGAATGGTATGCTAAAGGCGCTATAGTTGACGTAACTGAATTTACTGATTTAGAATCAATAGACATTGAAAGAATAAAGCTGTATAAGAAGGTTGCGTTTAAATACCAAGACTCAGAAAGTTTTGTAAACAAAAACTATTTTAAAATCACGAACCAACAGTATGGTAACGTAGAATATCAATACGCTTACGATGGCGACGAATACGTAATAGAATCACCTTTTGAGAATTTGTTATTTACACGTTCTGAAGATAATATGGGCGACTATGCAATTTTCGGATATTTCTTAAACGATAGTTACAATGCTTATACTCCAAAACCTACGCTACTATATTTGTATGGTGAAAGCGATGTTTTAGCGCACGATATTAAATTCTATAATGGAAGCGGTCACGATAACATTTCGAGTTACGCTTTATTTGGCCAAGACTTTACTTACCAAAACACGAAGTATAGTTTAAACTTTGGCGCTGATAATTCCATAATACATAACGAGACAATTCAAAACGGATTATTTGCTACGTATTACTTTCCGTATTTAACTAACTTATTCAACCTAAAGAATAGATTAATTTACGTAAAGACGAATTTACCTATTTCACTTCTAACAGGACTTAAACTAAACGACAGACTAATAATAAGAGACAAGCGTTACATAATTAACGAAATGAAGTCTAACCTAACAACAGGTGACGTAGAGTTTTCTCTTTACTTAGACTTTAGACCAATTTCAGGCGGATTGTTAAACGGAGGTAAACCAATTTCATTAGACGGAAGCGCACAATGTGTAGACGTAAGAATAGATTTACCAAATGGAGCAGTACAAGCTGACTTAACGTGTGCTACTGCAGGAGTTACAATAACACCGAGTACAATAAATGCTGATAGCGTAGTAGAAATTTGTGTTCCTGCCAACGCTAACCCAAGAACTAAGTTAATTACAGAGGAGTCTTTTGACTTTATAACTGAAGAATTTGAGAATATGATTACCGAAGAAAGCGCGACACTTGTAATTACAGTAGTAGTTACGTACACGTTTTGGAATGGTACACAAGCAAGTAACTTAATAATTTTACAGCCGTGATAAAAAACATAATAGCGATGCTACAAATAGACGATTTCTACGGAGAATCGCAAAACATTCAGATAGCAAAAGGTTTGTATTCTATTCCTGAAGATATGAAAGGAATGTGGAAACTTGAAAAAAGACGAAGAATCATAAAACTACAAAAGCGAGATGGCAGAAACAAGAACAATTAACTTAGAAATTAAAGACAATGTAAAGTCTTTAAAAACGCAATATAGGGAAGCTGTCCAAGAAGTTCAAAGGTTAGCCGACACTTATGGCAATACGTCAAAGGAAGCTGCTGAAGCTGCTAAACGTGCAGCGGAACTAAAAGACCGTATTGAAGAATCAAAAAGTTTAACGGATGCCTTTAACCCTGACGCTAAATTTAACGCGTTAAGTGGTTCTATCGGTGGTGTGTTAAATGGATTCCAAGCCTATGAAGGCGCTATGGGTCTTATAGGTGTAGAAAGTGAAGCATTACAAGAAACTTTATTAAAAGTTCAAAGTGCGATGGCTTTGTCACAAGGTATTCAAGGCGCACTTGAAGCAAAGGATGCCTTCGTAAACTTAACTTCAGTTGTTAAGAATTCTTTTAGTGCTATGACTACAGCGGGTAAATTATTTGCTGTAACAGGTATTGGTGCGCTTGTAACTGGTGTTGCTTATTTGATGGGTGCGTTTGATGATGCCACTGAATCAATTAGTAAATATGCTTCAGCTCAAAAGACTTCAAATGATATACAACAAAAAGCTATTGAAGATTCTGCTGAAGAGTTAAGTGCATTAAATAAACTACAAACGCAAATTAATGATGAAACGTTAACGCGTGAGCAAAAGAATTTAGCGGTTAAAAAACTACAAGACGCATATCCTGATTTACTTAAAAATGTAAATGCTGAAAAGTTATCAATAGGAGAATTAAACAAAGCAGTAGTATTAAATATTAAACTTGCAGAAGCAAGGGCAAGGATAAACGCAGCCGAATCATTAAGAGCCTCTAAATACCAAGAAATATTAACGGAAGAAATAAAACTTCAAAAAGAAAGGCAAGACATTGAAAAAGAAAGGCAACTACTTGAGCAAGACCCGTTAAAAAATGAACAGAGATTAATTTTTTTAGAACAACAAGCAAAAAAAACACAAGAAAGAATTAATGCGTCAAAAGAAGAAATAAAACAAATAGACGGAATAACAAAAGCAGACGAAGCGTTAATTGCAAAGGTAGAAGAACAGACAAAAGTCTACGAAACTGAAACTCCTAAAGTTATAAAGCAAGTTAAAGAGCGTGCTGATTACACTGTTCAATTAGAGAAAGAGCAAATTGACGCAATGGAAGACGGAATGCAGAAAAGAATTGCATTGTTAGAATTCCAACAAAAAGACGAAATTTCTAAAATAGATAAAAACGGAAAGAAAGCAGGTGAACTAAGAAAAGCTATTGAAGACCGTTATGCAAAAGAAATTGAAAAGGTTAGGTATGAGTTTAGAGATAGAAGCGATAGAGACGACCAAATAAATTTAGAAAAGAAAGTAGCTACTCGTATTTCTACAGGTGAATTAGAACTTTCAGCTGAAGAAGCTATAAGGACTCAGATTTACCAAATGAACTTAGAGCAAGACGAAAAGGACAAAGCGCGAATCAAACAATTAAATGAATACAGAGTTCAGGCAGTAAAAGACGGATTACAAACTATTTCAAACTTAGCAGAACTATTTGCAGGTAAAAGCGAGAAACAACAAAAGCGAGCCTTCCAAGTTCAGAAAGCAGTAAACATAGCAAACGCTGTAATAGATACTTACAAAGCAGCTAACACGGCATTAGCAAGTTCGCCACCACCATTTAACTATATTGCTATGGCAGCAGCTATAACTGCAGGTTTAGTAAACGTTAAAAAGATTGCTTCACAGCAGTTTCAAAGTTCGTCTTCAAGTAGCGGTGGTGGTGGTACTCCAAGTGCGCCTGAAGTAGCACAAGCTGCACCACAATTTAATACGATAGGTTCGAGCGGAATAAATCAGTTAGCGCAATTACAACAGCAACCAGTTCAGGCGTATGTAGTAAGCGGTGAAGTTACAAGCGCACAAGC